>JABHKC010000068.1 GCA_018692315.1 Bacteroidota bacterium
AAATATACATGAACTCCATTTTTATTTAAAAAATTAATGTTTTTTATCAAAGCTTGCATTTGTCTGTATTACAGAATATTAACATCATTTTGCTTGTTTTTATGAATTATGCAGGCTAAAGCCATATTATTATCAGATCTGGAAATGTTATCATAATTTGTCAAGTATTTAAAATATGTAATGGATTTTGTACTTGGTAAATTTGGAGAATAATAAAATGGTTCTTCAACTTTTGAAGATATTTCATAGCCTTGACCAGGATTCATATCTCCAATCTGGTCAATTGTAAATGTTTTCCAATAAATTAACCCATTTTGATCTTTGGCTAATTCAATTGTATCATTTAAATATGGTCCAAATTCATCTGCAAAGCTAATAGTTTGCTGTCTCAAATATCCCATCAAACTCCAACCGGAATCAAGTTGAAGTTCCGTTTCTTCAGGAATAATGGGCAAACCTGTAATTATAAGCGTATCAACATCCTCAACTTTTATACGGTATGCTTCGCCAATTGTAATACTGTCAATTTCGAACAAATTACTGTCGGGGCGGTATTTATTTCCTAACTCATCTGTAATTTCAATAAGATTAGTATTAAGTTCTGCAAAAATAGTATCGAAATTGTTTACGGATGGTTCGAGATAGGTGGAGAAAATGCTCCAGCCGTCTCTTAGTGGGATATCTTGAGTCATTATTGCTTTAAAACTTGCTGTATCATATGAAACACAATTATTTGTATCTTTAACATATAGATTCATGTCTAAGTAACCAAATTCTATTTCACTACCAATTAAGTGATAAATATTTGTGTCATTATCTTCACCATTCCATAATAATTCTTTATAGGCTAATTCATAAACAAATGTAATGGTATCATCCGGTTGGATAATTGAATCGTTGCCAAGTGGATTTAATTGAGTTGGCAGATGAATATCAGGCAAATCTCGCTCTTGCGTATCTGAACAACCACGTTCATAAACAACAATCAGAACATAACTCAAATCATAGAAAAGATTTGAATCAACCGTGAGAAACTCATTATCAGAAAGCAGTTCTGAATTGTTTGGATTATACCACATCATTGAATCATATCTAAACGAATATGATATTTCCAAATCTTCACCTTCGCAATAAGTATGACCTGAATTGCTATAATTTGCATTAACATTCCAAATTATCTCAATATCCTTACTAATTTTTGAAAAGCACTGAGTAATTGAATTTCTTGGTGTTGTATAATAAATGGTATGAAAACCATTAAAAGCATCATCAGGATTAAAGTAATAGTCCCGGATAGAATCTTCCGAACTGAAAGTCGAGTCTTCATCAATAAAATCACGATACACCGCAACTCCGTAGAAAACCGCACTGTCTTCATCGTGCGAGCCGGTAAGCATGTTGTCAAGAGTATCGTAATCGCAATATAAATCGGATAAATTTGTATAGATTTCCAGAGTTGTATCTATTGCAAAATTTTCTATCGAATAAAATTCTAAAGTGTCGATTCCGGCTACTGCAGCAGAATAATGCCACATTTCACCTATCGAATCAAATTCCGCTAAATTTTCGAATGTATATATTATTGATTGATTGTAATGTATCGGACTTGCTAATGTTTCCGGTGTTGAATATGCTGAAACTGTATTGAGAGTATAACTTAATGAAAATGCTTCGCTTTCGGGATAAACTCCTGTATTTGTCAATGAAATTTTTATTTCAACGCTATCGTCCAATCCGCAGGCTGAGACAGGAGAAATCCACTGGTCGATTGTGATGCTTTTCACCATCATGCTATCTATTGTTACAGAACTTGCTGTATTGAAAACCAAATCTAATGTTACAGAATCCTTGTAAACTGTCGGAATATAAAATTGCTCCTGGCTGTCATCTAAAATAATACAATTCATAATCGCTCCGGAATCTACCCCTGAAGCATTAATAGTATCTCCTGTTCCATCAAATTCTGTATATCCACAACAGCGCAGAACTCCAATTGTATCGTAATAAAATAAACCAATAGTATCGCCTGCGGAAATACTTTCGCCATCAATTTCTATTGTTGAATTTGATGGAATTATTAGCGAATAATATCCCTGCGATGTATTTGCTTCCACCCATTGAATTGAATTATGACATTCGAAGGCTCCTACATCTGGTTGATTATCTCTTGGGAAAAAGGCATGGTCAAAATCAAGAGTATCTTTTCCTTGATTGATTGCAACTGAAGAATTCTGAAGTCTGAAATCCAGGTTCTCACTATTTATAAAATCAAAATGGCTAAGGTCATTATAGCCAATGTTGTTTGAATCATAAATAGTGATATAATCATCTTTTTCAGACTTAATATACTTTCCAATATCATAAGCCTGGCTACTTACAGTTTCATCAACAAGTAAATTATTGTAAAGAAATAATACATCATCCTGATAATCATTTCCATTTATTTTTATTTGAGTGTTTTTAGAATTTAAAATAGTATTATTTATAAAATAATATGGTTTGGCATATGCTTCTGTTGTCCCAAAATAAATTCCGTGAGCTGATCTACTATCAATTTCAGGGTAGTGATCTTTTCCCGCATTGATAATTACATTATTGAAAACACTGTTAAAACCAACTCCAAGTAAAACTATTCCGCATCCTTTGCCATCAGCAATAAAATTGTTGTAGCATTGACCTGTTGTTCCATTGTTTATTTGAATTCCTGCGTAATGATCGCTATTCTCACTAAGCCCATAGCGCAATATTGTATTATTATAAATCTTACAGTTTTTTTCCACCATACTTACTTGTATTCCATCATATCCAGTATTTTCAACAGTTACATTGTAAATATATACATCATTTAGCAATAAAAGGGTATAAAAGTGTATCTCCGTCAGGGCATTCTTTTACTTTTCCACCATATCCTACATAACCAATATACATGCCTTCGCCGGAACAGTCATGGATATATAAGTCATGAAAATACATATTCTTAAGAATATTTCCGGAACTTTCATGAGTTGAGGGCTCATTACATCTAAGCTCAGTCTTGCACTGAACTCCCGCAAAGCCTACATTGCAAATTTCAATGTTGCTGACCTCAAATTCTTCTGTCAGACTGCCAAGAAGCAAGCCAACATCTCTTGCTGCATCAATTCTAAAGCCATATTTAAATCTTGAATCGCCTGTACCTAACACTTTAAAATGCTGACAATTACTAAATTGAAAAACATCTTTTGGGTAGGTATCATAGGTTCCAATCGTAACAAGTCCACCCTTATTGATAAAGATTATAGGTTCCTGAGCAGTTCCAACAAAACTATCGAATTTGAGTTTATTATATGCTGTATCGCTAGCATTAATGAATATTGTATCACCGGGATTTACCGTATCACCATAAATCTCGCAATCATCATAATACCATGCTGAGTCACTTAGATAAATGTTATGTGAAGTAATTTGTGAAAAAGCATGTCGGCAAAATAAAGTTATAAAAAATAATAATAGAATTTCTACTTTCACAATATTGCTTTTTGCTTAATAATTTTCAAATATAAACAAAAAGAGGTTTGATGTCAAGATTTTTGGTTTGTGGATACGAATTATTTTGAGGTGCCACATTATTTCTCTCATAAATTTTTAAGTTTTATTTTATATTCGTAGAAAAAAATTATTTGCATCACTTCAAAATTATTTTTACAGATAAATTGTTTTTCTACCAATAATAATCCAATTATTTAATTTTATAACAAATTATTACTGCGAAATCTGTATGTACTAATAAAATTTCTTAATTTTGAAACTTATTAATAGGACAAAACTGAAGGTGAAAATGGAAATTTCTAATGAAATGAAAAGTCAAAAAATCTTTATTGTTGATGATGTTCCGAAAAACATACAGATCCTTGGAAGTATTTTGCATAAGGCTTCCTATTTAGTTTCATATACTCAAAATTCGTCAGAAGCACTATCTCTGATTAGCTCAAATGATTTTGATTTGATTTTGTTAGATATTATGATGCCCGGAATTACAGGCTACGAATTGTGTACACTTTTAAAGAATGAATCCAAAACCAAAGATATACCTATTATTTTTCTAACAGCAAAAACCGACACCGAAAGTATAGTGAAAGGTTTTGAAGTTGGTGCACAAGATTATATTACGAAGCCATTTAATGCCGAAGAACTCATGGCAAGAGTGAAACTGCATTTAGACCTGAAAAAATCTAAAGAAGAGCTAATCGAAAAAAATGAAATGCTAAAAAATGCTCAGAAACAGTTAGTTGAATCTGAAAAAATGGCATCGCTCGGAAATTTGGTTGCTGGTGTTGCTCACGAAATAAATACACCGGTAGGAATTGGAATAACAGCAATAACTACTTTAGAAGAGAGAAATAAACAATTTGAAATCGACTTCCAAAATCAAAAAATTAAACGATCGGGACTTGAATCGTATATAAAATTTATTAAAAAAACAACAAAACTAATTTTAACTAACCTGCAACGTACCAGCGATTTGGTTCAAAGTTTTAAGCAAGTTTCAGTAGATCAGTCAAACGAGCAAAAAAGAATATTTAATTTGAAGAATTATCTACAAGATGTTATTTTGAGTGTTGAACCATCTTATGATCGCAAAAATATTTCGATTAGTTTAGACTGTGATGACAATATTGAGATTGATAGCTTTCCCGGAAGTTATGCCCAAATTTTTACAAATTTTATAATAAATTCTTTAGTTCATGGTTTCGACAAAAAAAATGATGGAGAAATTCTTATTAAAATAGAAGAACAAAATAACTCGTTGTTAATCACATATAAAGACAACGGAACGGGAATTTCAGCAGGATTTATGACAAAAATCTTTGATCCCTTTTTCACAACAAATAAACAATCCGGTACTGGTTTGGGGCTTCACATAGTTTACAATATTGTTACTCAAAAACTCAAAGGTACAATTGAATGTGAAAGCGAACCAAACAAAGGAGTAATATTCAAAATGAATTTGCCAAAACAATGAAAAGATATTATTTCCAATTTTTTTTAACAATCTGTACTACATTTTTGTATGCAAACAAGCAAGACGCAGTTGATAGTTTGAAAATTCAACTTTCAAAATCTTCGATAATTCATAAAGCAAACATTTATAATAAACTGTCTTATTTGTTAAGATCAAATTCGCCAACAAAATGTATTGAATATGCCGAACAAGCATTAAGTTTTGCTCGTGAAATAAACAATTCGGAGGAGGAAGCTTCTGCTTATAGCAATTTGGGTCTCGGATATTATTATAAAGGCGATTATAAAACTGCATATCTATATCATCAGAATGCTTTTGAAAGATGGCAAGAATTAGGAATCAAAATTGAAGTTGCAAAAAGTTTGAATAATATTGGACTTTTGTACGACAAATGGGGCGATTATTCGAAAGCAATAGAATATCATATTAAATCATTGAAAATAAAAGAAGAGTTAGATAACAAATATGAAATTGCAAAATCGCAATCTAATATTGGAATAATATACTGTTTTTGGAAGAAATATGACAAATCATTAGAATATTTTGTAAATGCTCTGGCAAACACTATGGAATTAGACGATTTGAACATGGTGGCTGAATTGTATTGCAATATTGGAGCAGTCCATTTCGACAGAAAGGAATACGAAGATGCTCTGAGCTATTTTAACAAAGCGCTGCAAATTGATAAAGAATTAGGAAAAAAGGATGGCGTTTCGTTCGATATATGCAATATTGGAGGAGTATATTTTAAAAAAGGTGAATATTTGAAATCACTCTCATATTATGAGGAGGCTTTAGCAATTGAAAGGGAATTGGGAACATACGACGGAATATCGCTTCTTTTGAACAATATTGGATTGATAAAATATAGATTGAAAGAATACTCAGAAGCTTTGAGATATTTCGATGAAAGTCAGGAAATTGCCAAGCGATTGAATGTTAGAGAATCGATACTCGAAAATTATAAAAGTTATACTAAAGTTTACGATTCATTGTACGATTACAAAAATGCCTATAATTATTTTAAAAAATATACAGCCTTGAAAGACTCAATTTATGGCGAATCGAGCAACAGAAAAATAATTGAATTAAGGACAAAATACGAATCGGAAAAAATTGAAAAGGAAAACGAAATACTGCGAAAAGATAATACTCTTAAAGAAACAAAAGTTTCTAAACAAAGGCTACAGTTATTTTCTGTAATAGGTGGGCTATGTCTGGTTGCTGTTTTATCTTTAGTAATTCTTAGAGCATATTTTCAAAAAAGAAAAGCACATACTTTGTTAGGTTCACAAAAAAATAAACTCGAAGATTTAAATAAGGAATTAGAAGTAGCAAATTCATCGAAAGATAAATTTTTCTCTATCATAGCACACGATTTAAAATTACCTTTCAACTCGTTGATAAACATTTCGGAATTATTGATGAAGCAATACGATGAGTTTGATAGTAAGGCAATTAAGAATTTTATTCTCGGTATAAATCAGTCATCACATTTTGCTTTCAATCTGCTTCAAAACTTATTATCCTGGGCAAATTCGCAAACCAATAGAATAGAAATAAGCCCTACAAGTTTCGATATTAAACTTCTACTTGAAGAAACCTTATCTTTATTTTCTTATAATGCACACGAGAAAAATATTGAGCTTATCTCTGAAATCGGTAGCGATACATATGTTTATGCAGATGTAAATATGGTTGATACCGTTGTAAGAAATTTGATTTCGAATGCAATAAAATTTACAAACGCAGGCGGAAAGATTTCACTCATGTCAAAAATTGTGAATAATGAAGTTCAAATTTCAATTTCTGATACCGGAATCGGTATAAAAAAAGTGGATATTGAAAAACTTTTCCGATTTGATATTTCGCATTCTACAACAGGAACAAAAATGGAGAAAGGTACCGGGCTGGGGCTTATTTTGTGTAAAGAATTTATTGAAAAAAATAATGGTAAAATTTTTATTGAAAGTCTATGGGGTAGGGGCAGTACATTTAGTATCACTTTGCCCGCGGGCAACAAACCATTGACACAAGAAAGCAAACTGCCGGAAATGAAAACCAGAATTTATAATGAATTGTCAGAAACATTAGTTTTTGAGGAAGATAAAACAATTGAAAATTTCCAGAATAGTGAAAACTATAAAAGCAATATTGAGTACTTTGAAAGTAATCTGCTGAAACAATGGAATCATGTCCGAATAAATCATTTTGTTCACGAAGTTATAGAATTTAGCGTAAGTATAAGAGAATTTGGTCTAAGAAATAAAATGACTTCTATAGAAAATTACGGAAATGAACTAAATATGTATGCAAAAAGTTTCGATATTGAAAAAATGGAAAAAAACATGGCGATTTTCCCCGATATTCTAAAGAAATTGAAAAAGTAAATACTTCGGACCTTTCAATTTTTTCAGTATTCTTTCTATGTTTTTAAACAAATTTTAGTCAAAATCCTATGAATATACAAATACTTCTTCCATTTTTCATTTATTTTCTAATTGTGATTGGAATTGGGATTTATGCCACAAAATTTTCATCGAAAGGAATTAGCGAATATTTTCTGGGCGGTCGCCAGATGAGCAAATTTGTTGTTGCACTGTCGGCGGTAGTTTCAGGACGAAGTGCATGGCTTTTGTTAGGTTTTGTAGGGTTGGCTTACTCCATAGGCTTTGCTGCAGTCTGGACTGCTATTGGATATATTATTATTGAATTATTACTATTTCTATATTATGCCCCAAAAATTAGAAATTTCAGCGAGAAGCATGACTGTATCACTGTTCCCGATTATTTTGCTGCAAGATTTAACGACAAGAATGGCTACTTGAGAATGCTGATAGTTTTGGTTTTTCTGATTTTTATGATAGCATATATTTCATCTCAATTTGTAGCCGGTGGAAAAACTTTATATGCTTCCTTTTTAATTTCTGATGCTGGTGGAATAAACGATTTTTTTGCTTTCATAAATATTTCTCAACAAACCGGATGGCTGTATATCACTGCTTTGATAGTATTAATTTATACAATTCTTGGAGGGTTTCTTGCTGTGAGTTTGACTGATGTTTTTCAAGCCTTTTTTATGATAATTGCCTTAGTTGCCTTGCCAATTTATGGAATAATTCAAATTGGTGGCTGGGATATTGTGCTTGAAAAACTCAGTAATTTGCATCAAATAAATCATCATACCAACAATATAATAGACAATTCTCTTGGGAATTTGACAAATCCGGCAGCTTTAGGATTTGGTGCATTAATAGGTGCAATTGGCATTGGACTCGGTTCGCCCGGAAGCCCTCATATTATAGTGAGATATATGTCGATTAAAGATCCTTCGCAATTCCGATGGACTGCCATAGTTGGTACTTTTTGGAATGTATTGATGGCAGCTGGAGCTTTATTTATTGGTTTAATTGGCAGAGCATATTTTCAGGATGTTAGCGCACTACCAGATTCTGATGTTGAAAATGTGTATATTCTTCTGGCAAACGAAATTCTTAACCCAATTTTTGTTGGATTAATTCTGGCATCAATTTTTGCTGCAATTATGTCCACAGCCGATTCTCAACTATTGGTTGCCGCTTCTGGAATAGTTAGAGATATTTATCAGAAAATTTTGTATAAAGACCAAGAAATATCTCAAAAAAAACTTGCATTATTGAGCAGAATAGTGGTTTCATTACTTGTGATAGTTGCAGTAATTATAGGTCTTCTGAATGAAGATTTGGTTTTTTGGTTTGTACTGTTTGCTTGGGCAGGTCTTGGAGCAGCCATCGGACCAACTTCAATTTTAGCACTTTTTTGGAAAAAGACTTCTAAAGTTGGTGTTGTTGCCGGTCTTTTATCAGGAACTATTTCCGTTTTTGTATGGAAAAATATTGAATTTCTGAAAGAAATTATGTATGAATTAGTTCCAGCTTTTTTTATTGCGTTGATTTTTACAATAGTTTTTAGCCTCCTTTTTCAAGATAAAGAAATAGATAAATCCAAATGAGACTCTTTTAGCATTAAAATCTCATTTCAACCTACTGATTATGATAAGGTTCTCCTTTAATAATGGTAAGTGCTCTATAAAGTTGTTCAACAAAAAGTAGTCGAATAAATTGGTGTGAGAATGTCATTTTCGACATTGAGATTTTATCATTCGCTCTATCATAAATTTCTTTTGAAAAGCCAAAAGCCCCGCCAACAACGAAAACTACATTTTTGTTTTGGCTAACAGTTTTATTTTCAACGAAAGAAGAAAACTGTATGGACGAAAAACTTTTACCTGCTTCGTCGAGCAAAATTACATAATCCTGAGGCTTGATGTTTCTTAAAATCAATTTGCCTTCCTTTTCTTTAATCTCAGAAACATTATGCTTTTTACTAACTTTTATTCCTTGCAATTCCTTTATTTCGAAATGTATATAATGCTTAAGCCTTTTTAAATAATCTTCAATCCCCGAATTCAGATAATCAACATTAGTTTTTCCTATGACAAGTAAAACAAATTTCATTTTAAATAATTAATTTTTATATTGCATTCTTTTTAAAATAAAAAGTATTTATTGAAACAAAAGTAGTAAATGTAATCCAAAATTTATTATGAATACAATTCGGAAGTTTTTATCAGTATTAATTCTGTTTTTTTTAAGTGTTTTATTTTGCTTGTCGCAAGATACCGGAGTTTCAGAAAAAATTAATAATTCAATAAAAACCGGAGATACCAAAGCACTTGCTCGGTTTTTCAATTCTTCTATCGAACTTGTTGTTTTAGAAAAGGAAGATGTATATAGCAAATCGCAAGCTGAATTGGTGGTTTCTAATTTTTTCAAAAAACACAAACCACTTGGTTTTTCGGTGCAACACAACGGACAATCAAAAGATTCTAAATATACTATCGGGACACTTAAAACAAATGAAGGAAATTTCAGAGTATATTATTTAACTAAGCAAATGAAAAATGGTAATCCTGCTATTTTTCTTTTGCGAATTGAGAAAAAAGACAAGTTCTAAAAAAACAAGATTGAACTTTTATAAGTTTGGAAATGAAATATTTCAGTTTATTTTTTTTTGTATTATTAATATTTCAACTCAATGCTGAGCCATCAAATTTGGATTCAATCACTGATAGCAACAAATATGAAATTTCTTTAGAGGAATTAGATTCATTGTTAGTTCCTGCCAATCCTGAACAATTGTACGACAGTACATTGATAGCTTTACAAGATAATTTCAAAATTTCGATAGCCCAAAACAACCAAAATCAACAAGCGGAATTATTACTTAAAATGGCAAATTATTATCACAAACTTGGCTATGATTACTTGTCTATAAGCAAGTTTAATGCTGCAGAAATTTTATGTATTGAAAACGATTTGCATAATATTCTAATAAATTGCTATACCCAATTATCCAGAGTAGTTCTAGAAGGTAGCAATTATTCAAAGTCAATGGAAAGCTTACTAAAAGCTCTAAGGGTTGCTGAGAAAGAAGGAATTGACGACAAGAAGGATATTATTTATTTTGGGATTGCAAAAATATATGTTGCTGCTAGAGATTATAAAAATGCTATACATTTTTTCAATGAATCGATAAAAATGTCTGATGAGTATGACAATAAATTGTGTAAGTCGGAAGCATTATTGCAATTGGGAAAAATATTGTTAGCCCAAAACAAAATGGAAGAAGCTTACCAGATATTTCAAAATTCTCTTGTTATAAGTAAAAATAGTAACGATTCTATCAGTATTTATAATTGCTACACTAAATTGTGCAACTATTATATTGAAAATGAAAACTTTGAATTAGCCCATAAATATTGCGATTCAGCATTATTAGTTACAGAGGACTTTTCAAAGCTTAATTCTTCAAGAACTTCAAGTACTTTGACATTAAAAGCATATGTATATGGTTGCCAAGGAGATTATGAAAAAACACTTACCTACAATGTATTAGCTTTCAGAGAGAGAAAAAATGCAGGATTTTTACTTCATATTTGCAGTTCTTTAAACAATTTGGGAACTACTTATCTAAAACTGAAAAACTTTAAAAAGTCAGATGATTTTTTACACAAAGCCTTGTCGTTTGCGATGTTTATGGAAAACAATCAATTTTTATTATTAGTAAACAAAAATTTATACCAGTTGTACGATACAACTAACAACACGATTGAAGCTTTTAAACATTACAAAGAATATCATAAGTATTATTCATTGATAGATGAGGAACAAAATGAGAATAATATTGATTTATTCAAAACACAATATGATTTAGAAAAACTTACACGTAGCAACGAATCATTACAACTTTCGAGAGCAAAAACATTGCAAGCCTCATTATTACTAATTAGCCTTCTTGTTGTTTCATTGCTAATTGTATTATTGTTAAGACTTTCGGCGAAACAAAAACACAACAAACAGTTAGAAAAAAACAATAAAAAAATTCTTAGCCAAAAGGAAAATCTACGTTTGTTGGTGCAAAAAATGATGCTTGCCGAAGAAAAATTCAAAACAATTATTACAAATATTGATTCTTTAATGTTAAGTGTCGATAAGGATGGAATTGTTACATTTTCTGATGGAACAGATATTTTTCACCTCAAAAAAAATATTACTGAATTTGTAGGACTATCTATGTCTGATGTTTTTGAAAACTATCCTGAAATAACCAAAGGTCTTTTAGATGCACTATCAGGAAAATCAAGCGAAGAGATTATTGAATTGAAAAATGAATTTTTTCAGGTGTGGTATTCTCCTTTGATCGACGAAATGGGAAATATTATTGGTGCAATTTCGATGATAATAGATAAAACTAATAAAATTGTTACATTAAGAAAGCTCAAAGAAAGTGAAAATAGGTACAAAAAAGTTTTCGATAATATCACAGACGGAATACTAATAGTAAACCAGCAAGGAAAAATTATTGATTTAAATGCACAAATTGCGGAAATATATGGTGGCCAGAAAGAAGAAATTTTGGGTAATAGTCGAATAGATGTTAGTATAAAAGGAAAAAATCCAAGAACAGAATTCAGAAGAATATTTTTGCAAGCATTAAAAACTTCAAAACTCGATTTCGATTTAGAATTTGTAAATAAAAAAAACGAAACGATTTATACAGAATGTTCTGCAACCACCATTAAATTAGAAGATAAAGAATTGCAGTTACTAATTTTTATTAGGGATGTTAGCGATAGAAAAAACAAAGAAAGAGAATTGGAAGACCACCGCAAACATTTGGAAGAAAAAGTTGAATATCGGACGCGGGCTCTGAAAGAAAAGTCTGTTGGTTTAGAAAAATCTCAAGAGAAGTTAGAAAGCTTATTTATAGACTTGAGTATCACTTCAAAAAAGCTTAAAAATGCAAATAGAGAATTACAATCCTTCTCATATTCTGTATCCCACGATTTGAAAGCTCCATTGCGTGCGATTGATGGATTTTCGCAAGCTATTGAAGAAGAATATTTCGAACAGCTCGACAGTGATGGCAAAGAATTTATCAAATTGATAAGAGAAAATACTCATAAAATGGGATTACTTATTCAAGATTTATTGGAGTTTTCACGAATAGGAAAATCGGATTTGAGTATGGGGAAAATTAATATGAATGAAGTATTTACAAAATCATTCAAAGAATTGTTTGTCGAAGATTTTGGAAAAGAAACGAAGTTTGTATTAAATGATTTGCCAATAATTTGTGCAGACAAAAAACAAATAATTAGGGTTGTTGAGAATCTGTTAGCGAATGCAATAAAATTTACAAAAAAGACAGAAAATCCTGAAATTGTGATAGATAGTAAAATGACAGGCAAATATATTGTATTTTCTGTAAGGGACAATGGTATTGGTTTCGATATGAAGTATGCAGAAAAAATGTTTGGAGTTTTTCAGCGTTTACATTCACCTATCGATTACGATGGAACTGGTGTTGGTCTGGCAATAGTAAAAAAAATAATTAATAAACATAATGGAAAAGTTTGGATAGAAGGAAAATTGAATGTTGGTGCGACTGTATATTTTTCAATTCCAATAAATAATTGTTAATTTTTTCGATTTTTAAAACCAAATACTTTAGCTTCTCTATGATTTTTTTATACTTTTACGATGAAAATAAATTTTGAGATGAAATATTGCGAAACAAAAATTCTTCTAATTGAAGATAATCCTAATGATATAAAATTGGCAAATCGTGCGTTCAAAAAAAATAATTTACTTGATCATGTTAAAATTATCTCTGATGGCGAAGAATCTTTAGACTATATTTTTTGCAATGGTAATTACACAGAAAATATTAATCATAAACTACAACTCATTCTCCTCGATCTGAAATTGCCAAAAGTTGATGGACTTAGCATTTTGCAGGAATTAAAATCCAATGAAAAAACTAAATCAATTCCGATCGTAATCTTAACATCATCCTGCGAAGAAAAAGACCTGATAGATGCGTATAGGCTCGGCGCAAATAGCTACATAATAAAACCAATGAAATTCGAAGATTTTGTGCGACTAATATCAAATCTTAGAAAATACTGGCTCTCCCTAAACGAGCTACCAATCGTTTTAGGAGAAAATTAAATGAAAATCTACCAAAATTTACCAATAAAATCTTTTAGCCAATGAAAATCACCAATTTAAAAATCCTGATTTTAGAAGACAACCATTCGGATGTTTTATTAATGGAACGAGAGTTAAAAAAAGGATTCAGCAATTTTACCATAAAATGGGTTGAAACGGAAGAATCTTACATTCACGAATTGTCAAACTGTGAGTACGATATTATTTTATGCGATTACAGTTTGCCTTCTTATGACGGATTGTCTGCTTTAAAATACGCAATAAAAAAGTGTCCAACAACACCATTTATAATAGTAACCGGTTCTTTAGACGAAGAGACAGCAGTGGAATTGATTTTGGCAGGAGCTTGGGATTATGTCTTGAAAGAGAAATTAATTCGTTTGACATCATCAATTAAATCTTCCTTGAAGCTGAAAAAGGAAATGGAAGAAAAAGCAATTGCCGAACAATCTCTTCGAAAAAGTGAAGTAAAATTTAGAAGAATTTTTGAAAGCTATCAAGATGTATATTACGAATCAGATCTTGAAGGAAAACTTCTTGAAATTAGCCCTTCTTGTTATGATATTTTTGGGTATTCGAGAAAAGAGCTTTTAGGAACAAGCATAGAAAAACTTTATAAAAATGAAAATGATAGTAGTATATTTTTCCATAAATTGAAAGAAGAGAGAATGCTAAACGATTATGAACTTCAAATGATTCATAAAAATGGAAAAATATTTCCATGCTCCGTATCGGCAAAACTCACTACTATCGACAATAATTCTATCAGTGTAATAGGTTCCCTTCGAAATATTTCTGCAAGAAAATCGGCTGAGTACGAACTGATAATGACTAAAGAAAAAGTTGAAGAGTCGGATAGACTAAAGTCTGTGTTTCTTTCAATTATGTCTCACGAACTAAGAACTCCCCTGAATGCAATTATTGGATTCTCAGATGTTATTACAAAAAATTCAAATATAGACGACATTGTATATTTCAATTCATTGATAAACAAAAATGGAAAAAGCTTACTATCAATTATTGACGAAATATTCCATGTGTCCTCAATTTATGGTAAAAATGTAAAACTTTCTAACGATAAATTTTTTCTTAGCGATATTTTTAATAAAATTTATGAAACAAACGTAGAAGAACTTCTTAATGTTGGAAAACAAAATATAAAGCTTACTGTTTCTCATTGCAAAATTACTAAAGATCAGTATGTTATAACAGATAAAGTAAAACTCAAAAGAGTATTAATGATTTTAGTAAATAATGCAATCAAGTTTACTGAATCGGGTTCTGTCGAATTTGGTTACGAAATGCAAGCAGATAAGCAATTTTTGTTTTTTATTAAAGACACTGGTTGTGGTATTCCGCCGGAAAAGCACGATATGATTTATGACGGTTTCAGGCTTGGAGACGAGTCTCACTCAAGAAAACATGGTGGCATTGGATTAGGCTTGCATATTGTTAAAAAAGTTGTTGAACTTTTGGGTGGTGAAATATTCTTTAAAACTAAAGTTAATAAAAGTACAGAATTCTATTTTTATCTGAAGTTGCCAATCATAAAACAGCAAAAAGCTAAGATAGAAAAAAAATCTGATGAAAATATTAAATGGGAAAACACTAATTTGTTAGTTGTAGATGATCATTACTCAAGTGTAGAATTAGTGAAGATAATATTGAAAAAAACAGGAATTAATATTGGTGTTGCAATAGACGGAGAAGAAGGCGTAAAATTTTGTAACGAAAATCAAAATACCGACATTGTTCTGATGGATATAAAAATGCCGCATTTAGATGGTTATAATGCAACAAAAGCTATTAAGAGATTGCATGAAAACATAATAATTATTGCTACAACTGCATATGCTTTGGTGGGCGATAGAGAGAGGGCTATAGAAGCCGGCTGCGACGATTATGTTCCAAAACCAATAAATTCTGTTGAACTAATAGAAACTATAGGAAAATATATTGATTCAAAATAGTGGCTCTAAGAAAGCGACAATAACAGCCTTACTCTTATGTTTAGATCAGTCATTTACAAAAGTAAACTCCTGATTCTAAACATTTCGAAAGCCTTGTTCTTGCCGCTTTCTTTAAACCCACTTCAAAAAAAGTGAGTTTCCATAGAAATAACAAATAGCCCAGTTTACAAAATGTGAAATAAAATTGAAACTATAAAAATATTTTCAATAGTTCAATTTCTTGTTTTTCCCAACAAAATTCTTTGGCTGCTTTAATTAGATCGTTTTTCCAGATTTTTCTTAAATCATTAGAATCTAACATCTTTAAAATTGAAGCTGCAATATGCTCAGGTTCATGGCTTTTTATCTGCAAACCAATATTGTATTTTTTGTATATCAAATCAATTTCAGCTAATGAAGAAGCCAAAACCGGAACGCCTGCCTGGATGTAATCAAATATTTTATTTGGCAATGCATATTGATAGTTTAGATTTGTATTTTCTTCGAGCGACACTCCAATTGAAGCAATTTTTGTGTAAGCGGGCAAATGATAATATGGAATTTTTCCTATGAATTTTACCTTCTCGTCAAGTTTCAAATTTTTTGTTAATTGTTTCAGTTGCAAACTAATATCTCCATCCCCAATAATTAGCAAGACAGCATTCTCAATAAACTGCATTGCTTTGATCATGCTTTCCAAACCACGATCTACATTCAGACTTCCCTGATACAAAACAACTTTTTTCCCTTCCGGGATATCTATTTTTTTATTTGAATTTTGAATATTTGTTTTCTCGCAGATAGGATAATTTTTTATTATTTGCATATTTATCCCATATTTTTCGCTGAAAATTTTGGCAAGAGATTGGCAAACAGTATATGAATGTTTTATTTTTGGAACAATAAATTTTTCTATTGAAAGCCATATTTTTCTTACTGATTTTCTATTTTTTAATTCTGGAACTTCCGTAAAATATTCATGCGAATCGTAAACAAGTTTGGTTTTTTTTAGAATTGATGCAAAATAGTTTGCCGCCAAAGTATCAAGATCATTCGCAAGAAATATATCGGCTTTTCTGAAAATTAGGAAAAAGAACAATCTTAAATTATATTCAGCATAAAAAAATGCAGTTTTTGTGAAAAGCAATTTCATTCGTTTCGTTTCATAGGATTGTCTTTTAAGTTCCTGACTGTTTGGAAGTTTTCGTCCTACAACTAAAACATCGAAATTGTTCTTAACAAGCGATTGAGCAACTTTATGGACACGCTGGTCGGCAACCAGATCGTTTGTTACTGAGATTATTATTTTTTTTGCTTTGTTCAAAATTTATAGATGTTGATAGAACTATGTTTTATTCTATTAGAGAAACTTTCTGATAATGCATGGTTTCATCTGTTTCAAATTTAATTATATAAATTCCGGTGGCACATTTTGTACCTGTAGAATTAGTCCCATCCCAAAAAGCTGAATGATTTCCAGCAAGTTTTTCTCCAATTTCAAGCAAACGAACCAAAGATCCACGGTAGTTGTATATATTTATTTGAATTTCTGAATTTTTATCTAAACTATAATCAATTCTCACTTCATTGCATAATGGGTTTGGATAGGCTTTTAGATTGGCATTGTTTTTTATTTCTGTAATTACTGCAGGCTCTTGTGATAGTTTTAGAATAAATACATCTCTTTCTCCAATAGAAGAAAGATTAAATATTCCATTTCCCGGATTAAAATCAACCGAATCTATATAATACCCTGTTAAATAAACATTACCAGGAACATCGATAAAAATATCCCATGATCTATCAAATTGGTATCCTCCAATAGCTTGAGCCCAAACAAATTCTCCTAAAGGGTTAAGTTTCAATATGAAAATGTTTTCATATCCATTTGAACTAAGATAATATATTCCACTCCCTGGATCAAAATCAACTTCATTTTGAAAAAGCCCTGTAATATAAATGTGCTCACTATTGTCAATGCTTAAAGAATAGCCATATTCAGCAAGGCTTCCACCTATTTTTTTTGCCCAACTAAAGTTACCATAATAATCTAATTTCAAAACAAATATATCATGAACTCCATTTGAATTCATAAAATAAGTTCCATATCCAGGATCAAAATCAACTGTGTCATAGAAATATCCTGTTGTATATATATTATCTTCACTATCAACATCTATAGAATAGCCAAAATCATATGAGCTTCCACCAATTGCTTTGGCCCATTCAAAACTTCCCTCAGGATTTAATTTGGAAATAAAAATATCCTGACAACCAGAATAATTAAGATAAAATGTTTCATTTCCGGGATTAAAATCAACTGAATCTGTGAAAAAACCTGTTGTTAATACATTTCCTTTAGAGTCAACATCTATAGAATAGCCAAAATCATATGAGCTTCCTCCCATAGCTTTTGCCCATAAAAAATTTCCATAATGATCTAATTTTGAAATAAAAATATCATATCCGCCTGATGAGAGAAGATTATAAGTTTCTTCACTTGGGTTAAAATCGGCAGTATCAAAAAATTTACCTGTAGTATAAACATTTCCTGCTATATCGGCAACAATCGCCATACCAATATCTTTTGATATTCCTCCCATAGATTTTGCCCAAACAAAATCTCCGTTTGAATCAAGTTTTAATACAAAAACATCATCATTCCCATTAGAAATTAGATTATATGTACCAATGCCAGGATCAAAATCAGCAGTTTCTTCAAAATGCCCAGTTATATATACGTTTCCAACTACATCTACATCTAAGGCATAACTGTACTCAGATCTACAACCACCCAAGGCCTTTGCCCAAACAAAACTTCCTGTGGCATCTAACTTTAATACGAATATGTCAGCATTTCCATTTGTTGTCAGATTAAATATTCCAATTCCAGGATCAAAGTCGGTTGTGCCTCTAAAAATTCCTGTTGAATAAACATATCCATCCTTATCAACTGAAATTGAATAGCCATGATCATCATACATTCCACCTAAACCCACAGCCCATTCAAATTCCGGTTCTTGAGCAAAAAGGTTGATTGTAATCCAAAAAATGCTTAAAAATGTGAAAATCGTCTTTTTCATGACAAATCAGTTTTTCAGTTATTATTTGGTAAAAATAAGCAAAACTGTTTCTTTTTCAAAAGGTTTTTTTGGATTTTATTGAGGTAGTTTCAATTAACCTGCATAGTTTCAAGCTCCTTTTTCAAATATTTGGCAGTATAACTATTCCGCTTGGAGATAAGTTGTTTAGGGGTGCCGGTAAAAATAATTTCACCTCCTTCTTTTCCACCTTCTTTACCCATATCAATAATATAATCAGCAACTTTTATTACATCCATATTGTGTTCAATAATCAAAATTGTATTTCCTCTATCAACAAGTTTGTTCAAAACTCCAAGCAGAACTCTTATATCTTCGAAATGTAAGCCTGTAGTTGGTTCATCTAAAATGTATAAAGTTTTTCCGGTGTCTCTTTTCGATAGCTCTGCAGCAAGTTTAACACGTTGAGATTCGCCTCCGGAAAGTGTTGTACTTGATTGTCCAAGAGTAATGTAGCCCAATCCAACTTCCTGAATTGTTATTATTTTATTTCTAATTGATGGTATATTTTCGAAAAATTTAACAGCTTGATTGATAGTCATATTCAAGACATCGCTGATTGATTTTCCTTTATATCTGATTTCCAGAGTTTCAATATTATATCGTTTTCCGTTGCAGTCTTCGCACTGAACATAAACATCTGGCAGAAAATTCATTTCAATGGTTTTTAGTCCGGCTCCACGGCAGGTTTCGCATCTTCCTCCTTTCACATTAAATGAAAATCTGCCGGCTTTGTATCCTCTGATTTTTGATTCAGGAATACTTTCAAACAGTTTCCTAATGTCGGCAAAAACACCGGTATAAGTTACAGGATTTGAACGTGGAGTTTTCCCTAATGGCGACTGATCTACCTCAATTACTTTGTCAATATTTTCAATTCCTTTTATCGATTTGTAATCTAATGGTTCTTTGTGCGACCTGTAGAAATGTTTGCTTAAAATAGGATGTAGAGTTTCGTTAATTAATGACGATTTCCCGCTACCTGATACTCCGGTAACACAAATAAATTTTCCAAGTGGAAATGTGCAATTTACATTTTTTAGATTATTTCCGCTTGCACCTTTCAAAACTATAGATTTCCCATTTCCTTCTCTGTATGTTTTAGGAACATCGATTCTTTTTTTGTTGATTAAATATTGTGTGGTTAATGTTTGCGAATTTAATAATGTATCAATATCGCCATGTGCTACAACTTCGCCACCATGTTTTCCTGCAAAAGGGCCCAAATCTATAACATAATCTGAGGACAAAATCATTTCTTTATCGTGCTCTACAACTATTATTGAGTTTCCTGAATCTCGAAGTTGTTTTAAAGAATTTATCAACTTTATATTATCACGCTGGTGCAGGCCAATACTGGGCTCATCAAGAATGTATAAGACATTTACCAATTGTGAACCTACTTGAGTTGCAAGCCTGATTCTTTGATTTTCTCCGCCCGAGAGCGATTTCGAGCTTCTATTCAACGAAAGATAATTTAATCCTACATCGAGCAAAAATTGCAATCTCGTTTTCACTTCCTTTAAAACTTCACGGGCAATAAGATTTTGTTTTTCCGATAGTTTTGTTTCGATATTGTCAAACCAATTCTTTAGATCGCTAATATCCAAAGCAGAAATTTGATCAATACTTTTACCTGCAATTTTGAAATTGAGCGACTCTTTTTTTAATCTTGCTCCTTGGCATTCAGGGCAAATTGTTTTTCTGACAAAATCATTATTTCTCCCATTTTTTCTAACTACCTTTTTATCATCGTTTTTCTCCTGTTTTCTCGAAATGTAATTAATTATGCCATCATAACTCAAGAAATAATTTGAAAATCGACCAAGCGGAGTATTTTTCAACCTAAATGTTTCTTCAGAACCATGCAAAACTATATTCATTGCATTCTCAGAAATGTCTTCAATTGGAGTTTTCAGATTAAAATCATATTTCTCTCCAATTGCTTCTATCTGCCAAAATATTAATGAATTGCTGGCTTTTCCTAATGCAGAAATTCCACCTTCGGCAATCGAAAGTTTTGAATTTGGAATAATTTTTTGATAATCAATTTCATTAACCATCCCAAGCCCGTTGCATCGTTGACAAGCTCCTTGTGGGGAATTGAACGAAAAGCTGTGTGGTGCAGGCTCTACGTAAGAAATTCCGCTCGTTGGACACATTAAATGGCGGCTATAGAATTTTACTTTTTCTGTTTCAGTATTATAAATTAAAATCACACCTTTGCCATGTTTCATAGCAATTGCGATGGAGTCATTCAATCGTTTTCGTGATTTTTCGCTAATGCTAATTTTGTCGATAACAATTTCAATATCATGATTTTTATATCTATCTAACTTAATGGAAGTAGATAATTGCCTTAATTTGCCATCGATACGCACCTGTAGAAAACCTTTTTTTCTTATCTCTTCAAGAAGCTCTTTATAATGACCTTTTCTCGACTGAACTATTGGTGAAAGAATTAGAATATTTTTATTGCTAAAATTGTTGATAATAAGAGAAATTATTTGTTCGTCAGTATATTTCACCATTTTTTCGCCAGAAACATACGAATATGCTTCACCAATTCTAGCATATAAAAGGCGTAAAAAATCGTATATTTCTGTAATAGTTCCAACCGTAGAACGTGGATTTTTTATAGTGGTTTTTTGCTCGATAGAAATAACAGGACTCAAACCTGAGATTTTATCAACATCAGGTCGTTCCATCATACCTAAAAACTGGCGAGCATAAGCCGAGAAAGTTTCAACATATCTTCTTTGTCCTTCGGCATGAATTGTGTCAAATGCAAGCGAAGACTTTCCACTACCGCTTAATCCGGTAATTACTGTAAGTTTATTTCTTGGAATTGAAATATCAATATTCTTAAGGTTATGTACGCGAGCACCAAGAACATTTATGCCGTTTTCGTCGAAAAAGGGATCATTTTCAAAGTTTATTTTTGTATTTTCTTTCTTCATTAAAATGGTATTTGGCTAATTATTCTTCAAATTCTATTTCTCTGTTAGCATCGACAGGAATTTTAATGAAGTACTCTTTTCTTGATTTATTTGTGAGATAATGATTTCGTAGCCAAGGATTAAAAACTTTTAAAATTTTATAGTTTGTTCCATATATTTTTGCAAAATCGGCGAAATGCGAAACTGCCGAATCCACTTTTATTTCCTTGGTTTCAAAAAATGGATAATAATCTTTTTCAGAAATATCGAAACTATATTTTGCCGGATTCTGAAAAATTATTTTAGTAGCAATTGCTCTAAATATATATCTTGAGGTTTCTTCGTTCAATAAAAGATCGTAGTAATTATGTGCTTTTTGTCGCTCCAATTCTTCACTTAGCCTGCGTCTGCCAATGTTATAGGAAGCTGCTGCCAGGGTCCAGTTTTTGTATTTTTCATACGATTTGTTGAAATATTTGCAGGCTGCTTGTGTGGCTTTTTCAAGGTGATATCTCTCGTCAATTTGGCTATTCACCTCTAAACCAGTTTCTTTGGCTGTCCCTTTTAGAAATTGCCAAAACCCAACCGCTCCAGCCGGAGAAGTAACATTAGATAGCCCACTTTCTACAATAGCCAAATATTTGAAATCGTCTGGTATGTTGTTTTTTTTCAAAATGGGTTCTATAGTTTTGAAATACCTGTTGGCTTTTTTCAAGTGCAGAAATGTTTGAGAATGCCAATATGTATTTATTAAAAGCTCTCGATCTAAACCTTCAGACACATCAAAATTTTTAACTGGGACTTTTTCGTTAGCGAAGGATATATGTTTAGGAATTTCAATTGGCGAAAAAACATTTTTGTTTTTAGAGTTAGATGATGGCTCTTCGCTTGCCGAAAAAATGAATAGATTAGATATTGTAAAGAGCAACGAAAAAACTATTGAAATATATAATATGTTAATTATTAGCTTGTTTTTGTACAAATTATTCAATGTGTTAATTCCTATTTTCATAGAGTAATACAGTATTTATTAAAAATTTGCAAAATTAGTTTTTTTAGCAATAGTTTAATAATAGAAAAGTAACAAAATGAAAAAAGCCACTAATTACTTAAAATTAATGGCTTTAGAATGTTGGGGAACTTTTGAGTTTTATTTTCTCACGTATTGTTCGCTTGAAAAATCGTATATTTTTCTAACTTGTTTTGTGTCATTATCAATCACACTTTTATAAATGCTAAATTCTTTTTGATAAGCTTCTAAATTTTTGGTATTTCCATTTTGAGAGTTGTTGTCAGTAAATTGATTATATTAATCGGAATGCTTATTCTTATTTGAAGCATACTCGTTGTTTTGAGAATTAAGACCTGAATTTTGGTTTTGCAATTTATTTTTTGATGAATTATCGTAGTATTGAGATCTATTTCTGTTTGAAGTTCTTGATTTATAAGTAACTATTGTATTTCCATTTCTGTTTTTTTCAACTTTTAATACATCGTCTCTTTTAATGTGGGCAAATTCTTCTTTAGCTTCTTCTTTTTTGATTTTTGATTTTGATACATAAGTAGTTATGACTTGTCCTTTAGAATTTACTTTTTTGCTTAAAACTACTTTTCCGTTTTCAGTTCTTTTTTGATTGTCAACATTTGTTCCGTATCCACCTTTGTGATAAGTAATTTTACCTTTATTTTTTGTCATAATAGCCAATTTCTCTTTCTGCTTGGAGTTTTTTTCAATAATTTTTGAGTCTATTTCATTATCATCTATTCCGTATCCACCTTTAATATATGTGTGTTTTTTGTTTTGATCTGAAGATTCCGATCTTGAATTACTATTTTGGCTAAAGGAATTAGGAATTATAAAAAGTATCAGTAAAATGTTTATTAAAGTTTTCATCATTTCAAATTTTAAATTCTATACAATGATACAGCAATAAGCATTTATATGATTTCAATTATTGATAAACCACTTTTATTTTTATTTCAAAAATTCAGGAATTGATAAATCCGTTTTTTTTTCATGCGAAAGCACAAAATACTTTGATTAAAATAATGGTGTGTTGGTTAGCTTTTCAAATGAGGAAAGTAATAGTTTTGGATGTTTTCTTATGGTTCAAAAACATCGCCATCATTTGTAATAAAAGTGTTGGGAAATACTTCTCTGGCTTCTTCAATAATTTCTGAAGTGTCTTTATATCTTGACGAAAAATGGCCTATTAGGAGTTTTTTGGCATTTGCTTTTTTTGCGATAGTCGCAGCCTGTACATTTGTTGAATGGAAGGTCTTTTTTGCCATTTCTTTCAAGTCGTGTTTGAAAGTGGCTTCGTGATACAACAAATCTACATTGCTAATATATTCTACAATTTCTTCAGTGTATGCTGTGTCTGAACAAAATGCAAATGAGCGAGCTTTTTCCGGCGGATATGTTAATTCTGAATTTGGGATAATTTTTCCATGCTCTAAAATCAAATCTGCACCTTGCTTGATTTTTACAATATCTTTTATTTGAATATTATAATAATCTATAAGTTCTTTCTTGAATTTTTTATCTTTCTGTTTCTCACTGAAAAGGAAACCACATGTTTGAATTCTGTGTTTTAGCGGAAAAGAGTGTATTGTAAGTTTATCATCTTCAAAAATCAGATAAGATTTGTCGTATTTTAGATGGTGAAAATTGATTTTAAAAGATAAATCTTCGGCGTAATTTTTAAATAAAAAATTTATAATATTCTCTAAATCTTTGTTACAGTGGATATTTAAGTCGTTTTTTCGGCCAATGAGATTGAATGTCGAAATAAGCCCGAACAAACCAAAATAATGGTCGCCATGCAAATGACTAATGAAAATGTGGTTAATTTTATTGAATTTTATCTTAAATTTTCTGATTTGAATTTGTGTTCCTTCTCCACAATCAATCAAAAAAAACCGCTCACAAATATTTAATATGTGAGCGGTTGAAAATTTTGTGGAAGTTGGCAATGCCGAATTACTTCCTAATATTCTAAGCTGAAAACTATACAAACTATTATTTTATTGGTTTTTCAATAATATAAATTAAATGTTTGCCTCTTCAATATGTTTTATAGCTTCATCAACATTCTTAGTAATGTTTAATACTGAATCTAATTGCGAAATTGAGATTAATCTTTCGACAGCAGTTTGCAAACCGCATAAAACAAATATTCCATTTGAATTTTTGCATAGCCGATTTGCAACTAAAATTGCACTTAGTCCAGAAGAGTCACAATATTTACAGTCGCTAATATCAAGAATGATATTGTTTTTGCCTGTACCCGAGATTACCACTAATTCCGATTTTAATAAAGGAGCAATATGAGTGTCAAGTTTTTCAACTGTTACTCTTATTAAAGCATATTTTTCGTTTTTTTCAATTTTAAAATTCATGACTCAAAATATTAATTAATACTATTTATTTTCCTTTGCTTTCTCTCTATCTTCAAGCTTCTTTTTAGCATCTGCTTCCATTTCCGATTTCAATTCTGCTAAGCCGGAAATATCACCTAATGTGGTTTTTTCCATATTGTCAGACATTCGTTTAGTAGTGGTTGCAGTATGAGTATCTTCAGTTTTTCTTTTAGAAATTTGTTCTGCTTTTCTTACATCTTCGTAAACTCTGCTGTGCGAAAGAATTATTCGTTTAGTTGCTTTAGAAAATTCTATTACTTTAAATTCTAATTTATCTTCAACTTTTGCTGGAGTTCCGTTTTCTTTAACAAGATGTTTCGGAGTAGCAAATCCTTCAACACCGTATGGAAGTGCAATGACTGCTCCTTTTTCGAATATTTCGCTAACCGTTCCTTCGTGAATTGAGTCAATTCCAAAAACTGTCTCGAAAACATCCCAAGGATTTTCTTCAAGTTGCTTATGGCCAAGACTTAATCTACGATTTTCCATGTCAATATCTAATACTACAATATCTATTTCTTCATCAATTGAAGTAAATTCTGCCGGATGCTTAATTTTCTTTGTCCAAGACAAATCTGAAATATGAATCAATCCGTCCACTCCTTCAACTATTTCAACAAAAATTCCAAAACTTGTAAAGTTACGAACTTTTGCTCTATGTTGAGAACCTTTTGGATATTTTTCTGCTATATTCTCCCATGGATCTGGCTTAAGTTGTTTCATGCCAAGAGACATTTTTCTTTCTTCACGGTCTAATGTTAAGATTTTTGCTTCAACTTCGTTTCCAACGTTCAAGAATTCCTGAGCACTACGTAAATGTTGCGACCATGACATTTCTGAAACATGGATTAGTCCTTCTACTCCAACTGCAATTTCAACAAATGCACCATAGTCTGCCATTACAACAACTTTTCCTGTAACAACATCGCCTACTTTCAGATTTTCGTCGAGAGAATCCCATGGATGTTTTGTTAATTGTTTCAGTCCGAGAGCAATTCGTTTTTTAGCATCATCAAAATCAAGGATTACAACATTTAGTTTTTGATCTAATTCAACAATTTCTTCAGGATGCGAAACTCTACCCCACGATAAATCAGTTATGTGAATTAAACCATCTACACCGCCAAGGTCGATAAATACTCCGTATGAAGTAATGTTTTTAACAGTTCCTTCTAAAATCTGGCCTTTTTCGAGGCTTGCAATAATTTCTTGTTTTTGTTGTTCTAATTCGGCTTCTATCAATGCTTTATGCGAAACAACAACATTTTTATATTCATGGTTGATTTTAACAACTTTAAACTCCATTGTTTTCTCAACGTAAATATCGTAATCTCTAATTGGTTTTACATCAATTTGAGATCCCGGTAAGAAGGCTTCAATTCCGAATACATCTACAATCATACCACCTTTTGTACGACATTTGATAAATCCTTTGATTATCTCGCTGTCTTCCAAAGCTTTGTTTACTCTATCCCACGAATGAATAGCTCGTGCTTTTTTATGCGATAGAATCAATTGTCCGCTTTTATCTTCGAGACTATCTACATATACTTCTACTTTATCGCCAACCTGCAATTCAGGATTGTATCTGAATTCGTTCAAATTAATTATCCCTTCAGATTTGTAGCCAATGTTAACAACTATTTCGCGTTTAGTCATTGCAACTACTTTTCCATCAACAGTTTCGCTTTCCGAGATGGTCGATAAAGTTTTTTCGTAGATACCTTTTAACTCGTTTCTTTCGTCTGATGAATATTGGTCTTCATCAGAAACATGTGCATTCCAATCGAATTCTTCCAAAAGCTTAGATTTATCTACGCTTGGTTTTTCTTTTTCAGTCTTAGTTTCGACTTTTTCTTCTTCAACTACAGGTGTTTCTGCAACTGGTTCTTCTTCTTTAGTTTCTAAAACAGCCTCAACAGGTGCATTCTCTGTTTTAGTTTCTTCAATTACTTCGGTGGTTTCTGTCGTTTCTACTTTTTCAGTTTCTTCTTGATTCGCAGAAGCTTCAACTACCACGTTTTCCGTGTTCTCTTCTTTGGTTTCTTGATTCTCAACTTCCTTGTTAACAACCTTTTCTTCATTTTCACTCATTAAAATTCAATTTTTTAGTAAATTAGACATTATATTTTTTATTTCAAGCCGCAAAAGTATAATAATTAATTAATTAAAAGAAATTTATGTTGATTTTATTTTGATATAATACGAAATTGACGGAACCAGCATTACACTTATGTTTATGGTATTTTTATGCAAATGTAAGCATCAGAATATTAACTATTTGCAAGTTGTTTTCTTGAGATTTTCAGCTTAATAACTCAAATAAAATGAGATTAAAATAAAAATCATTAAAGATTGTAAAAGTGTATAATAAATACTAATTTTATGATGTTTTAAAAACTTTGGACTAAGAATTTCAGATAATTTGGAATATGGAACAAAAAACAAAACAGATAAATGAAATTGATAATTTTCAGATATTAATATTCCTGACTCGTGCGGATTTGTTATCCGTGCGTCTAACAACAAATTTCAATAATTGTTAATAGTAATTTTTATCTTTGTTAAATGACTGAAAAATATAAAATAACCGAATATGAAATGTTGAACTCACGGATTACAAATCCGCTCGAGCTTGGAGCTAAAAAACATCTCAGACAGATTTTACGGAGGCTATTATTCATCAAATCCTTATACATTATGGTAAAAAGAATTTATTTATTATTAGTAGTGTTATTAATTGTAGGTTGCAGTAAAAAGCTATTTGACTTAACTATGTCTAAAACTCCTTATACAGGAGATGAGTTGAGAATTGATGGTTACTATTTATCAAATTCAACATCAGAAAACAATTTATGTGTAGCTGTATTTTATAGAGATGGATTTTGTATTCATACCCGGGTTATTCCAGAAAGTGAGGATATATTTGATTACATTGAGAATGAATATTTGCTTAACGATGCATATATCGCTAAAATAATGGGTATGCCAGGTCATATTGGAGTATTCCAAATATTGTATCCAAATATTAAGTTTGAATGCTGGGAATTTAGGACAACAACTTTTAGTCATTATGGGGAGATATTAGATGACTCTACATTCATTATCAACGAGGAAGTGGATAATTTAACAGGTAAGTCCTATTCAAAAAGCTTAACTTACCGGTTTGTAAAGTTCAGTCCTAAACCTGATAGAACGAATAATTTTATAAAATAAAAATAAAGTTTTGGTAAAACTAAAATATCAATAATGAAAACTAAAATCTTAATAACTTTAACAATTTTAATAATAAATGTACCGGCATTCTCCCAAAACCTCACCTTCGATTATGATGATGCCGGAAACAGAGAATACAGAACTATTACACTACCACCGCCAAGCAAAGCAGCTTTCCAGAATACAAGCATTATAAACGAGGAAATTGCAGAAGAAGAAACTCTCGAAGAACAAAAACTCTACGATAAACTCGATAACTTCGATTTGTTGGTTTATCCGAATCCTACAAAAGGAGAGGTTGTTGTACAAATTTTCGGTGAGGAAAACTTTGGGACTGTTACTTATAAGGTTTTTGAACAATCCGGAAAAGAAATACTTGCCGGTTCAAAAAGTTCAAGTATTTTGCATATAAACCTAAGTGGGCAAAAAGCCGGTACATATTTTCTTCGTGTGGAAATAAATGGTAAAGAAAAATCGTGGAAGATTGTGAAGGAGTGATTTAATTGAATATTGGCTATTGAATATTGATTATTTGATATTGAATATTGATTATTGAATATTTAACAACGAATTTCTTTCATATACTATTAATTTTAGCAATTTTTTTAATATGTTTGTATAACAAAACTAAATTTGAAATATAATAATTATGAAAAAAATAGCAATTTGCATAGTTTTCATTTGCATAGTTTCCCTATCTACTTTTGCTCAACAGATTAATGGAGAAATACTATCGGATACCAGCAACATCACCGTAGTGAAAGTTTGGGGTAGTCATCAGGAGAGAGGCTTTGCTTACGGATATCTATTAGGAAATGGTATCAAAGATTTATATACATCTTACATTGTTCCTCAATTTGGCTCATTTATACCTACTGCTAAACAATATATTAGTCAGGGCGACCACATAAGCATTGACACGATATTTCACCAAGAAGCACAAGCAATGATTGATGGGATGGATTCTGCAGGAGTAGACCTTAGTGGAATGGATTATCTTGATATTCTTATTGCAAATTCTTTTCTCGATTTATACAGTTTAAGTATCATGAAAAATATTGACTCTTTGGGTTGTTCAAGCCTGATGAGCTGGGGAGATGCTACTGTGGGAACAAATTTGAATGGCAAATCGGTAATTTCTCGACATCTCGATTGGACACCTGATAATTCGATTATTGCAAATCAAGTAATTGTAATACATATTCCGTCTGAGCCAAATGAACAAGCTTGGTTGTTGGTAGGTTTTGCAGGACAAATGTCTGTATTGTCCGGTTTGAATGAATCAGGTGTATCGGCTTTTCAGCATATGATGTCAGATTTTACGGGCTCAGCATTAATGAATCAAGCATATGAACCAATTTGGTTTTCTCTGCGAAAAGGGCTTGAGATGAGAGATTTAAATAATGACGGATTTGAAAATGTTGGCGATATTCGTCAGGCATTAGAGATAAATTCTAATGGCTATGCAGAAGGTTTTATTGTTGCTTCTATGTCGCCATCGAATGCCTCACACGATAGTTTGGTTGCCATGGTTGCTGAATTGGCTCCCGCATCGCCAAAATTGGTTTTTCGCAGCAATTCGTATTCCGACAGTATTCCCGGCGATAATCTATATGCAGCAAATTCTGAAATAAAAAGAAACGATCATTTGAACTATTGTTCTCGATATTATTCGGTAATCAATGGAATTGCAGATGGTAGCGATATCAGTGCTGAGCAAAATTGGCAAATTATGAGCGATTATTCAAATTCAGGATATGGAAATATTCAGTTTATGCAACATATTCCTGAACAACAAATTCTTCATCTTGCTGTTCATGATGGAAATTCCGGTGCATATCTCAACTCCAAAAAAGCATATGACCTGAATGAATTATTTTCTGCTCCAATTTCGATAGAGGAGAATGATTTGGTGGTTTCAGATTTTAAAATATTTCCAAATCCCGCCAATGACAATCTGAATCTATTTTTTAATCTTAAGAAAAAGCAAACGGTGAATATTTACATATATAATTCTAATGGGAAACTCATTAATGAAAATTATGAAATGAAATTAGAGCCAGGCAAATATTCTTACTCAATAAGTTTAGAAGGCTTAAAAAATGGTGTATATTTCTGTAGTTTAAATACTATTGATTCTATAATTTACAGAAAAGTTATTATTTGCAAATAGTTTATAATTTGCTATTTTTAGAAGTCCCCTTTTTTAATTTTTTCAAATTAAAAGCCCCAAAAAATTAATCTGGGGCTAATTCATAAAAGCAAGAAATTTGCATTATTTTTTCCTCTTTACCGCTTAATTTGCAGGATAAATCAAAGTATCAGAATTTAATAGTTTAATTTGATATCCTTCACCTGGATTCATCATTCCAATATTGTTAATTCCGTATAGCGGCCAATAAACGTTTCCTATACTATTTTTTACAATAGAAATATTTGATGAAATTCCGGATAACATATTTACAATTGGTCCAGGCGATTGTCTGATATAGCCCAAAATATTCCAACCTAAACTTAAATTTAACTGTGTTGTTTCCGGAACAATTAAAGTTCCTCCAACTGTAAGGATACTTGCAGCAGAAACTTTTGCCTGATAACCTTTTCCAATAGTTAGGTTTCCGATGCTATTTACTCCGTATTGTGGCCAATACACTAATCCAATTTCATCTTTTAGAATTATTAGGCTGGTGGTATTCGAAAATACATCTGTTACATTTGGATTTGTTGGGTCGATATATGTAGAAATTATGCTCCAACCAAAAGGCAATTGAATATCCTGACTAATTTCTGTATTATTTTCTAAAGAAAGTATTCCGCTCATTCCATTTACAACAAAAGATCCGGTATTTGGAAAATTAGTGATGTTATATGTGGCATTTGTAATATATTCCGCATTCTCAGAAATATCATAGATTTTCCACACGAAAGACTCTCCGCTTACAAAACCATCGTTTCCAATATCTTCTCCCCAGGCAGAAATATTTGTGGTGGCTCCTTGCCAAATTGCATAGCCCGCACATGCTAATGAACCCAATGAATCATAGAATACGCCAATATAATCTCCCAATCCAATCGGATTTCCATCAATCAAAATACTTGCGGCTTGTGGAATAAGAACTGTGTGGTTTGTTCCGGTAACATTGAATGTCCAGGGAGAGCTCGAAAACGACACATTAATATCGTCAGAGGCGGTGCAAGCATTTAAATCTGAAACTGTTACAGAATAATTGCCAGAAGAGAAAACTGTCAATATCTGGCTAACTGCACCAGTGTTCCAAATGTAGGTTGTGAAACCACTACCTGCATCTAAAGTAACAAATTGTCCTTGTGGTAAAACAATATCAGCTCCGAGATTTACAACAGGTAAGGGATTCACAATTGTGCTTACAGTTGAGTTTGCAGAATTGCTGCCATCTACAACTGATAAAGTGATATCGTAGGTTCCAGGGCTATTCCATGAAATTTCGTAGGGACCTTGTCCTGAACCTGACAAAATTGTTCCACCCGAAAAATCCCATGTGAAACTTGCACTTCCTGTGGCTATTCCAGTGTATGTTATTGTTGCTGAATTGTTTACGCAAATAGATGGTGTTGCAGTGAAATCTGCAATTGTAGAGTTGTTGTAATTAATAGGAGGAAATTCTATATAATCTACCCACGCACAATCGCTTCCAGAGCTTACCGAATAATCTTTGTCATAAATAAATTTTATGGTGTGTGTTCCGGCAGTAATTGGAAATATTTCGAAAGACCAATCAACATTTCCTGCCCATTCGTCCATTTTTGTATTATCTATCCAAAATTCCAGATAGTCATAGTTTGCTTCCGATGAAACTTTTTTGTAAAATGAAATCGAATCATTTGTCAAAACATTTAAATCGAGGACTAATTCGCTGTTTTGATTGTGTGAAATTGTGCCGGACTGTGCCGAAAAGCTTCCTTCATATTGATATGTGTTGTCAATAGTCCAATCGGAATTTCCTGCAAAAGCCCAACTGAAAGATAGAAAATTACCCGCTTCCCAATCTTCAACAATAATACCAATAGTTTCACTAAACAAGTGGGAGCATGAATAATTTCCAGCATTTACATTAAAACTAAAATCGGCAAGACTTCCAATAATAGCAGAAGAGCTTACATTAACTGTGAAAGAAGTAATTGTTGAACTAACAACCGCACCTATGTTTTGAGAAGAATTTACAATAGAAATAGAAGGATTTGAACAGGAAAGCGTTGATAGGGCAGGAGGTGAAGCAATTCCTCCGTTATTTTCTGTTTCGATAGAAATAGTGAGATTTTCGCCAGGATCAAGTCTGCCGTTTCCGTTCCCATTTTGAGAATCGTTAATTGTGATTGAACCTATTTCCAATTGTGGAGCATTTACATTCATTGAAAAACTTGCAGTCCATTGGTTAGAATTGGCATCGGTAATATTTAGTGTAAACGAAACATTGTGCTGGTTAGGAACATCATTATCAATCGAAATCTGGAAAGCATTGTTAAGCATAGAATTTGAGGAGGCTGTAAGATTTCCCCAGTTTGCAATACTATCAATTAATGTGATATAGCTATCGTTGGTAGAAAGTTGAGCATTGACATTTATTGCATCTACATTTCCTATATTATTCAGATTAACGTTTAAGAATATACTTTCGCCAAAATCTGCCTGGCTATTGTTGTTTTGTGAGGCATCATTTATACTGAAATTATTGAATCCTACAAATGCCTGATTTGATGTAATAATCATCAAAGAATCAATAAATGGTTGTCTGTTTTGTTTTGTAACCACAATATGCGCAACGCCAACATTTGCAAAAGCAGGAAAACTAAGATTAGCAACACCTGCTGTATTTGCAAGTTTTGCATCAAGCAAAATATTGTTCATAGAAATTGCAACATAGGCAAGTGCTTCTGTATTTACAGTAAGAGAAGCAGTGCCGACCGGAACTGATGCCGGATAACTTGCATTTAGAGCAGATGGAACTGAAAGATAAGGAGTTAGGGAAGGATCGCCAAATAAATGGTACATTTCCCAATATCTTAGATCTGCACTTGAACTACTTTGTGAAACAGCCATATTTCCTGCATAATTTATTTGCCCTTGAGTAACAAACCATTCGCTTGGTAATTCTCCATTGTCATGAAAAAGTCTGTCGTAGGCACCAAGACCGGTTCCTGCATAAGTTGGATTTGCAGTAACAGTCCCAACTCCAACTCCATAATAAAAATCTTCGTTCCAATAAGAATTATTTGAGGCTCCAATATATCCTAAAGCGCCTTTATTTGCAGCTCGTAAAACTGCTTCACCAAAACATTCATAGTCACCAAAACTTGAAGATTGACAACAGTTTCCAATCATTAAAGGATATTGTCCGGCATTTTGTAATCCTGAAACATTGCTTGTAGTAAAACTTGGATCTGCCCAGCCACTTGCACTACAATGTGCCGTATAATTTGCAAATCCTACACCATTGCTAACATTTTGAATTATTGCCGGCGATGCTGCAGAACTATTCGAAACAATAGGAGAGCCCGAACCATACAAATAAGTATGAGAAGTAACTCCATGAGCAGCATTAAAATAATTTGAAGTTCCATAGTTTATCTGACCATTTCCATGAGTTGCAGCATAACTTCCATCAACTCCTGCAATCAAAACTACTTCGTTGAGAAAACTTGGGTCTGCCATTAAGTATTGCTCATATTCCAAAGTTTTATCAATTTGTGGTTGAAGCTCAGTCAAATTATTTGCCGAAAATCGTCCGATATAAACATCAGGAAAAATATCTCCTGTATATTCGGCATAATAGTAATCGGTGTTATGACTTGCTGAAATTCCGGTATATGTTGGAATCTGAGCAATATCGCCAACCAATAGTACAAATGAAGGAGACGGGTCGGAAGCAGTCCCCGAAAAAAATAGCGACGAAAGATATGCCTTGATTGATTCTTTAGTTGTTCCAACATTTGCAGTTCCGGTGTAAGCCTCAATAACATCGAAACCCTTTTTTGTTTTCCAATTTACAAATGGTTGAAGAGCAGTTTGAAACATTGGATCGGAAACAATTACATATTTCACAGGGTAGCTTGTAATCGTGTCTTTTGTTTGTTCCGACTGATAATTTATAATTTCAGCAAATGAATTGTTAAAAAAAGGAGAGCAGCCTGCAGATTTTAATTGTTTTGTATATGAAACATTGGCATTTTCGAAAGTTATTTTAAGCTCAATATTGTGCAATATTTTCATGCTGTTTTCAACAGGATTATATTGAAATGGAGAAACAATCAATTTCCCAACCTGAACACCTCGCATAAAACCTAAAACCTCAACTTGGGCAATTTCCGGAACAATTTGTTTTTCATTTCCATTATAATAAGCCTCATTATATTTAAATTCTTCTTTTGTTGGGTCTATATTTTTTGTGTAGGATGGCTGAACCGGTATTATTTTTTCAGTGAAACCATAATCTGACAATGAAACTATTTGCTCATCAAAACTAACAAGCTTTATTTTTACCTTGGCTCCATATGGAATTTCAATAAGTTTATTTAGAGTGGGTAACTCAGGATAGCCGATTTCTCCAGCCGAGCTAAATCCATCTATCAACAATTTTGCGAACATTCCTTTTTTGGTAGAAACTTTCTCAACTTTCATTAACGAAATTGAATTGACTAATTTCAGATTTGAGTAATCGCTTTCAACAATCTTCAAACCACTTTTTTTATTCGGGAAGTCAATTTTCTTTGAATTTTGTGAAAATCCTCCGAAGGAAAACAAACAAACAACAACAAAAGATACAATATATTTCATAAAAAATAAATTAAAATTTACAATAATTGTGTTCAACGCATATGACAACACTTTGTTTTATAATGTTGCATAATATTTTATTATACCGAATAGTCAGTGCTAATAAAAAACCTCAATAACTAACTTATATTAAAGCGCTAATAAGTTCTCGCAAAATTAGGGCAGTTCCATTTCAAGCTTTCACTTAAAATTTTAAATATCATAATTTCCTACCCTTGAGTTTCAATAAGGTTGTGAAAAATAGAAATAGAATAAATTGAATTTTTGTTTAAACCACATTTCGATTTTTACTGTAACTTCAAATATGACATAAAAGATTAGAAAGTCAATAGTTTATAAAGGTTGGCCAAATTGGTTTCATGATTATTATTATCAGTAATTGGCCTGTAATGCCCTAACTACTATGGTTTTAAAATATAATGTTTTTTAAATTATTATCCTGATTATCTTTGTATCTTTTTAAATTTTAAATAACTGTTGAAAAAATGAGAAAGTTAATTATAGTAGCTGCGTTCGTGTTTGTAATTCAAAGTGTTTTTAGCCAAAACATTCACCACAGTTTTTCTGTTAATATCAATGTGAAAGGACAACAATTGGATGTTATCGATAAAATGCTTCTTCCGGTAAACTATATTCAAAATAAAAAATCTATAACATTTGCTTTGTCCAAAAAGTTCAGTGTAAAAGTATTGAACAATACATTTTCTATTGAAAAAAATGAAGAACAACAAACAGAAAATCAGAGTTCAAAATTAAGTTATTATACTATTAAACTTCCTGAAAACATAACAAAAAATCTCGTCATTCCTATTGTTTATTCCGGCCTTGTGAACGATGAAATAAAGAATGGTGCGGCAGAATATGCCAGAGGATTTAGTGAAACAAGCGGCTTAATTTCCGAAGATGGAATTTATCTGGCTGGTTCGACTGCATGGGTTCCATATTTTCCCGATTCCGAAATGTTTACATACATGCTAAATGTTACTATCGATTCGGAATGGACCGTCCTTACGCAAGGCAAAAGAATTAAAAATGAAATAGTTGGCAAGAAAAAAACTATAATTTATATTTGCACTAATCCTATGGACGAGGCATACATTGTTGGTGGAAAATGGACAGAATATTCCGATCAAGCGGGAGAAATTTTGGTTCAAGCTTTTCTAAGATCTCCAGACGAGGCTTTGGCAAATAAATATTTGAAAGTAACCAAAGATTATTTGAAATTGTATGAAAACCTAATTGGAAAATACCCATATACAAAATTTGCTCTTGTCGAGAATTTTTGGGAAACCGGTTACGGAATGCCTTCATTTACTCTTCTTGGCGAGAAAGTTATTCGATTTCCGTGGATACTTCATTCTTCCTATCCTCACGAATTGCTTCACAACTATTGGGGCAACAGTGTTTTTGTAGATTATGAAAAAGGTAATTGGTGCGAAGGAATAACCGCCTATATGGCCGATCATTTAATAAAGGAACAACAGGGTCAAGGAGCTGATTATAGGCGTTCTACTTTGCAAAAATTTACTGATTATGTAAATCCCGACAACGATTTTCCTGTAAAAGATTTTCTGTCTCGGAGTAATTCTGCCGAAGAAGCTATTGGCTACGGAAAAGTGCTGATGATGAACGAAATGTTAAGAAACGAATTTGGAGATGAAATTTTCTTAAAGGCATATCGTGATTTCTACGAAAATAACAAATTCAGGAAAGCTTCCTTCTCGGATATTAGAAAAAGTTTCGAGAAAGTAACAAATGAAAATCTTGAAGCGTTTTTTTCGCAATGGATAAACCGTAAAGGTGCACCTTCAATTCAGCTTTCTAATGTAGATGTTTCTAAAAGCAAAAAGCAATTTAATCTTAAATTTGATCTTTCGCAAACGCAAAAAGAAGATGTATTCGAATTGAAAATTCCATATGCAATTTATTTCGAAAACGATAATGAGATTGTTCAATCAGAATTAGTAATGAACCAAAAGACCCATAGTTTTTTATATAATTCCGACAAAAAACCTGTACGAATAGAAATAGATCCACAATTTAATGTTTTTCGTCGTTTAGATAGGAGTGAAGTTCCAACGAGTTTATCGCAAATTTTTGGTGCAAATGATATTTATATTGTCCTTCCGGAGAAATCTGATTATTTAGAGCAGTATAAAAAAATGGCAGAAACATGGAAATATTCGGCCGAAGCCCAAGAAAAAAGTGCTAAACTGGTTTACGACAGCGAGTTAGAAAAAATGCCTGACGACAAAACAGCATGGATAATTGGTTTCGAAAATAAATTTTACGATGACATAAAAGTTGAACAAAAATTGATAAATTCTATGGGTGAAGAAGATGCCCAAAAGTTTTCTGATATGCATAACAATCAAAGCTTAGTTTATGCAATTCCTAACCCTAACAATAATTACGTTTCTGTGGGATTTGTCGGAACCCTTAATTCAGATGCAATTGCCGGACTTATCAGAAAACTGCCGCATTATGGAAAATACAGTTATCTCGGATTCGAAGGAAGCGAGCCAAAAAACGTACTGAAAGGTTCGTTTCCGGCCTTAAATTCATCAATGGGATATACAATAGAAGTCAAAAACGAGCAGTATAATTTTCCAAAACTGAAAGAACGCAAAGCTCTTGGGGCTTCGTCAGATTAATGACAAGTTATTGCCATTAGTTTTAATATTTATCATAAAATTGCTTAAATGAAAAAGACAATTGTTTTATTGCTGAGTGTTTTTGTTTTAGGCTCTTGCATGAAAGACAAAGAAAACCAGGCACCAACCAATGAGTTGCTTATAGGTGTCTGGACAAATGCTATTTATAAAGATGGTTACTTAAAACTTTCGAAAGCCGATGAACTTGCGGACGATAGTTATGGTTTTACTTTTTTTGAAGACGGAACTTTCCTTGAACAAAAAAATGCTGGTTGGTGCGGAACTCCGCCAGTTTCATATTTGGATTATTACGGAAATTATGAAGTAATGTCTGACTCAATAATTGAAATAGAAGTTGGATATTGGGGGGGCAGAACAACTTTCGATATTTTTATTCGCACACTGAATGATAGCAAAATTGAAATAGAATATAGAAATATTTTATATTTATAACTTAAGTTTCGCACTTCCTAATTTGCAAATAAATAAAGTAATACTTTAGAAGTCCCCCTTTAACAAAACATGCATTATAATATTTTCCTATGAAATCTAAATCAAGGAGGGTACATTTTATAATTCTGAATGATAGCAATTTAGATTAAATATTTATTTTTTCTTGATAAAAAGAAACCAAAATCAAGGCTGCAGAAGATTTTGGGACAATACTAATTTCTCAATCCTCCCCACAAGTAAATGATAGGACAATAAACTGAGCACGACATTTCATAATTGTAGGATGAAAGTAAATTTCCAGAACCTCAAAAAAGATTTAACCAAGTTTAAGTTTGAATTTTGTCCATTATCTTTTTTTTGTATTTTTGCAAAGTGGTTTAAAAATAATTTGATGAACTTTAGAAAACATATTTTATTTTTATTGGTAATTTACTCTATGGTTGTGTTGCACGACCTTGTACCACATCATCATCATTTCGATTTTTATACAGAAGTTGAAGATTGTGAAAACGAGTGTGAAACAAATCATCATTCAGACGAACACGATCATTCAACACCAGATCATTGTCATGCTTTCAACGATATTCAGTTTTATGATAAAAGCAATGTCAGGCATAGCGATATTAAGCAAATATTTGTCTTAGTTTTGTTGAATGAATTTCAATATTTTGTATTAAAAAATGAGACTATACATAAAACTTTAAGGCTATTCGTTTCATATAAACCTCCGGAACTCTTACGGTACTTTCTTCGTGGTCCCCCACAAATTTCAATTCTATAAATTTTTCCTAAGAAATTGATAAATCTTAAATAAAGGAATAATTAACAAGTTTCATATATTTCACTTTTTCTAAGCATATATTTATTGAATAAATCTATTTTGTAAAATATTATTTTTTCAAAATTTAAATAACATTCAGTATTTCTATGTTAAGGAAATAAACTCACTTCCGTGAAATCATGGAGCATTTAAACTTCCTACGATTTAATTTGTCAGTTCGTCTTTTATCAATAGTCGAATATAGAAATTTGAAATTACTTATACATATGAAAATCACAAGATTAATAATAATTGTATCCTTGCTATTTATAAATCTGTCATGCCAGAATAATAAAACTACAACTGACAAACAAAATGGTAACGAGCATTCTAAAAGTAACAGCCACAAACATCCACCAGATGACAATACTAATATTACTTCAAATCATAGCCATGAAAATGAATCAAATCATAATCATGGAAAAGAAACAAAAAGTCAGAAAATTAAATCTAAAATGAATGATTTGTGGGCTGAAGAAATTGGCAGAAAACAAAAGAAAGTAGAAAAACCACAAAATGAATCAAAGCATGATCATTTGCATGAAAATGAGGAAGTAGCCCGATTTTCTCGCAATCTGTTTGGCGAAAAGCTGGAACTGTTTTTTGAAAGCGATGTTCTATTTGTTGGTGAGAAATCGCAGATGATTGTACATATAAATACTTTATCAAACTTTAAACCTATAAAAAATGGCAAATTGACTGTTTCTTTGTCAAATCAGAAATCCAGTTTTAGAATTTCTACCAGCAAACTCTCAAGAGAGGGAATTTTTTCAATTGATATAAAACCTGAAAAAGCCGGATTCTATAAACTTAGTTTTTTGTATGAGAATAAAAATATTTACGAAAGTGTTGAAGTAGAGAATGTTATAGTGTATGCAAATGAACACGATGCCTCAGATCATTCTCAAGAGGCAGAAAATCCGCATGATATTTCTTTCCTTAAGGAACAAATGTGGAAAACCGATTTTGAAACTCAAGAAATTAAGTTGAAAGATTTTTCGCAAAGCATCAATACTATAGGGGAAATATTACCGGCTCAAGGCGAAAAATTTATTATTAGTGCCAATACTAATGGAATAGCATTGTTTTCTGCAAATAATCTGATAGTCGGAAAATCAGTGAAAATAGGGGAGGAATTGTTCATTATTTCAGGCGATGTAATTGGTAATGAAAATATTAATGTAACTTATGAAAAGTTGAAAAATGAATACGAGCAGTGCAAAATCATATATTTAAGGCATGAAAAATTGGCTTTAGAAAAAATTATTTCGAGCGAAACATTAAATGAATCTCGAAAAGAATTAATTTCAGATAGCATTTCTTATTTCAATTTTTTGTCAAACTTCAGTAAAAAAGGAGTCTCAATTAACTCACAAATTTCAGGTTTTGTTCAAAATTTGCTAATTGAAGAAGGGCAATATGTTACCACTGGTCAGCCTCTTGCAGTTGTTTCTGCAAAACAAAAAATGATGATTCGTGCCGATGTTCCTCTTCGAAACTACAATTTGGTTTATAATATTTCCGGGGCTGTTTTCGAATTTCCATATCAAGATAAAACTATTAGTTTAGAGCAACTTAACGGAAAAATTCTATCCATTGGTTCGAGTGTTCAGAAAAATGGAAAGTATATACCGGTTTATTTTGAAGTTGAAAACGATGGCTCTTTCATAGAAAATGCCTTTGTCGAATGTTTTCTAAAAACTGGTATTGTTTCTAATCAGATAGTAATTCCAAAATCAGCCCTTATTGAGGAGCTTGGTACATTCAGTGTATTTATTCAAACAAATGGAGAAAGTTTCGAAAAGCGCGAAATTAAAACTGCTACAAAGGATGGAGAAAATGTTCAGGTTATTAGTGGACTAAATGAAGGAGAGAGAATTGTTACTATTGGGGCAATGCAAATAAAATTGACTTCTCTAAGCACTGGAATGGATAGTCATGCTGGGCATAATCACTAATAAATTGGACACATATAGTAGCCTAAAGCAATTAAAAATAAGATCATGGTAAAAACAATCATAAATTCATCTTTAAAAAATCGTTTACTGGTAATATTTATTTCCGTAATCTTAATTGTTGGCGGAATATATATTTCAACAGATATGGAAATTGACGTATTACCCGATTTGACTGCACCTACTGTGGCCATTTTGGTAGATGCTCATGAATTTGCCCCCGAGGAAGTAGAAAAAATAATTGCGTTACCAATTGAAACATACTTAAATGGAGCAACAAATGTTCGTAGAGTTCGAAGTACTTCTTCAAAAGGAATGTGCATTGTTTGGGTCGAATTTGATTGGGGTACAGATATTTACAGAGCCAGACAAATTGTGAACGAACAATTGTCGGGAATAGTAAACCAATTACCCGAGGGAATTCCTTTTCCGGTTATTGCCCCTCAAACTTCTATTATGGGAGAAATTATGCTGATTTCTCTTACTTCAAATACATTAGATATGACCACTTTACGTAGCATTTCCGATTTGCAGGTAAAACTCAGATTGATGGCTGTGAGAGGTGTTTCACAGATAATTACTATTGGTGGCAAACTCAAACAATATGAAATAATTGCAGATCAGGCAAAAATGCAATATTATGGTGTTTCGCTTGCCGAACTTCAAGAGGCTTGCAGAGGACTCAACCAAAATGTTTCAGGTGGATTTTTTAACGAATATGGTCAGGAATATCTAATAAATACTATCATTAGAACAACAGATACCTCAGAGATTGGAAATTCTGTAGTGAAAATGATTAATAAACAGCCCGTTAAAATAAACGATATTGCAAGAATTACAATTTCTTCAGCTCAAAAGGTTGGAGAAGGATTCTTAAATCGTAATCCTGCAATAATTATGACCGTGCTTAAACAGCCAAATACTAATACTTTAGCTCTAACTGAGGATATTGAAAATGCAATTATTGAACTTCAAAAAACTCTTCCTGAAGGAGTAAATATCAATTCGGATATATTCAGTCAAGCTGATTTTATTTCAACATCAATTAATAATGTTTTACAAGTTTTGATGGAAGGGGCTATTTTTGCCACAATAATATTGTTTTTCTTCCTACTGAATTGGAGAACTACTGTGATATCAATGTTATCTATACCAATTTCACTGATAGTGGCAATTCTAACTCTAAAAATTCTTGGTCTTACTTTGAACACAATGTCGCTTGGCGGAATGGCAATTGCCATTGGGGTGTTGATAGACGATGCCATTGTTGATGTCGAAAATGTGCTTAAACGCCTTAAACAGAACTACAAATTGCCTAAAACAAATCAAAGAAATATATTGGCAGTAATTTTTGATGCTTCCATGGAAATCAGGTCATCAATTATCCATGCAACTTTTATTATTATTGTTGCTTTTGTTCCCTTGTTTTTCCTGTCTGGAATGGAAGGCAGATTGCTTCGTCCTTTGGGAATTACGTTTATAGTTTCGCTGTTTGCTTCGCTTGCTGTTTCGCTAACATTAACTCCGGTATTAAGTAGCTTTTTGTTGATTTCTCATTCACAATTGAAAAGGCCTATTTTGGGAGGGAATAAACTCATAGAAAAACTCAATAATCTGTATGTAAATTCTCTCAGAAAAATGTTTCGTTACCGAATTATATTATTCAGTATTACAAGTGTTTTACTTGGATTTTCGATTTTCATTCTATTAAATTTTGGTCGCAGTTTTTTGCCGGAGTTCGACGAAGGAACCATAACAATTACCAGTGTTACCATGCCAGGAGTTTCGCTTGACGAAAGCAATAAAATTAACAATTTGATTGATGAAGAATTATTAGCACTCGATGAAGTAAATTATGTGAGCCGACGAACCGGCCGGGCAGAATTGAATGAGCATAGTCATGGTGGTACAAATGCCTCAGAAATTGATGTTTCCTATACATTGAAAAACCGCTTGCAAGAAGATTTTATGCAAGACATAAGAAAAAGAGTTCAAAACATTCAGGGAATATCTATTAGCATTGGCCAGCCAATAGGACATCGGATAGATCATATGCTTTCCGGTACACGAGCAAATATTGCCATTAAAGTTTTTGGACCCGATTTGTCGCAGCTTTATGCTATAGCGAATAAGATAAATAATAACATTTCTGATATTGAGGGACTTGTAGATTTAAATGTAGAACAATTGGTTGAAATTCCCCAGATCAAAATTATTCCAAATCGAAATATGTTGGCAAAATATGGTATAACAATAAGCCAATTTACTGATTTTGTAGATATTGCATTTGGAGGGCATGTTGTTTCCCAGGTTTTTGAACAAAATCAAAGTTTCGATTTAGTTCTTCGATTCGACGAAAAAAACAGAAATTCTAAAGCTAATATCGAAAACAGTTTGATTGATACCTACGATGGTCAGAAAATTCCTTTGCATGCTGTGGCTGAAGTGGTTTCCGGAAGTGGTCCTAATGCAATAAATCACGAAAATGTTCAACGAAAAATTGTAGTTTCGGCAAATGTACAAAAGCGAGATGTCCGTAGTGTAGTTAACGATATAAAAAGTATTGTAGAAAATAAAATAGTTCTTCCGCAAAATTTCAGGATTGAATACGGTGGGCAATTCGAAAGTGCACAGAAGGCATCGCGTTTGCTTTTTTACACTTCTTTGTTAGCAATTTTAGTTATATTTTTGATGCTCTTTTCAGAATTTAGAAGTTTTAAATTGGCAGGGATTATTTTATTGAATCTGCCGCTTGCATTGATTGGTGGAATTTTTGCAATACTTTTTTCTTCAAATATTTTAAGTATTCCTGCAATAATTGGATTTATCACACTTTTTGGAATTGCAACCCGAAATGGGATTCTATTAGTTTCGCGTTACGAAAGCCTTCGGAAAAGTGGGAAATCAATATTTTATTGCATAATTAATGGCAGTTCCGAACGACTAAATCCAATACTAATGACTGCATTAACCGCTGCTTTTGCACTTATTCCGCTTGCAATGCGTGGGCATATTGCCGGCAACGAAATTCAAAGCCCAATGGCTGTTGTAATTATTGGAGGATTGCTTTCTTCGGTTCTTCTAAATTTGTATATTATCCCAATAGTTTATTATTTAATTGAAAAAAAGGAGAATAGTTAAATAATTGAAAATTGAACCATTGTACCATTGAATAATTGAAAATTGAACCATTGTACCATTGAATAATTGAACCATTGTACCATTGAATAATTGAACCATTGAATAATTGAAAATTGAACCATTGAATAATTGAAAATTGAACCATTGTACCATTGAATAATTGAAAATTGAACCATTGAATAATTGAATAATTGAACCATTGAATAATTGAAAATATAATATAAAATAATAATCAATGAAAATCAAGATAATAGGCATTATTGCATTAATATTTTTCCAAACGATACAAGTTTTTTCGCAGACAACAATCGAAAATATTTTGCAATCTGTGAAATCGAATAATAAACAATTGGAGGTTTCCAGACAAAATTTAGAAACCATAAAATTGTCCTTAAAAACAGGAATTTACCCAAATAATCCGGAAATTGAATATGCTCACAAGTTTGGCGATATTGCCTCTGGCAATTTGCGAGAACTCAATGTAAGCCAGAGTTTTGATTTTCCTACAGTATATTTTATGCAAAAAAAACTTTCGAATTTATCAGTGAAAAAAGCAGAAAAGCACTACAAATCTGATGAGTTGGAAATTTTGTTCGAAACAAAAAACCTTTGTTTAGAACTTATATATTTAAACAAGAAAAAAAATATTCTGAAAACCCGATTAGAAAATGCCAGGAAAATTCTTTCGATGTTAGAAAGAAAACATAACCTTGGCTCTGCCAACATTTTGGAGGAGAACAAAGCAAAAATACAGATGCTGAATATGCAGACCGAATATGAATTAACGAAAGTCTTATTGCAAAAATCCCTCAAACAACTCATGGTTTTAGATGGAAATAATACAACTGTTTTCAACGATAGCATTTTCGAAACAATTCCTAACGAAATCAATCCCGATAGTCTGAAAAATCAGTGCTTGATTCTCGACCCTAAAATACAAATGCAAAATATAAACAAACAAATTGCAGTGCTCGAAAAACAATTGCAGAAAGCGAAGAGCCTGCCAACATTTGAAATTGGTTATACTTCTGAATTTTCTAAATATGAAAAGTTCCAAGGCTTATTATTTGGATTGTCGGTCCCGATTTGGGAAGACAAAAATACTATAAAACATGCCAGTAGCAATATTGTAAGTACAAATGCCGATTATGAAAATACTATTTTCCAAAAAACTCAGGAGATTGAACAAATTTTCGCCGATTTTTTAAAATATCGTGAACTTTACGATTTATCGGTTTCCATTATTTCTGAAATTGAAAGCGAACGATTGCTGCAAATAGCTTTGGAAGAAGGAGAAATTTCGGCTTTGAAATATTTCTCGGAGATTATGTTTTTTTATCATACATTTGACAATATGTTGATAATTGAAAAAGAATTAAATATGGCTTATTCGAAACTTGTAAAATATATCTTAATAAAATCAAATCAATGAAGATATAATTATCATTTTAAGAATATTGAATATATTAATGAATCAGGCATGAATAATAAATTTTTGGAGGAACTTGTTTCCAAACATTCTGAGGAGCTGTTAAAATGGGCATTTCATAAGACTTCGTCAATCTCAATGGCTGAAGATTTGGTTCAGGATTCATTTTTGGCAGCAGCAGAAAAAATAAGTTCCTTCAAAAAAGAAAGTTCTGCAAAAACCTGGATATTCTCAATTTTAAACCATAAAATTATTGACTTCTATAGAAAAAGAGCAAGTCAGCATATCAGTTTAGAGAATGATTATTTATCAACATTTTTCGATGAGGACGGTAGTTGGTTGCAAGAAAAACTGCCAAAGCAATGGCAAGATGAAGAATCTCATTTGTTGGATAATAAAGATTTTCAAGCTATTTTGGAAAAATGCATGGATGCACTACCTCCAAAATGGAATACTTGTGTTAAATTAAAATACTTATCTGAAAAAAAAGGTCAGGAAATTTGTCAGGAAATTGGAATTAGTCCGACTAATTTTTGGCAAGTTGTACATAGAGCAAAATTGCAATTAAGAGATTGTATTGAAAAAAAATGGAATCAGGATAATTAAGATATGAAAAAAATAATGCACATAATGCTTCTTTCCTGTTTAAAGGCAACCGAATTGATTGAAAAAAAATATCACTTTCATCTTTCAATCATTGAGAAGCTTCAATTAAAAACACATAAAATTATTTGTAAGCCTTGCAACGAATACGATAAACAAAGCAAAATAATTGAAAATAGTATTACTAGGAATCAGAAAAACAAAAGTATGAATTTTGATATTGAGCAATTGAAAAAACAAATTATTACTAAGTTGGAAACACTGGATGTATAATTTGAAGTAATTGGATTTGTTTACGTAAAACACATATAGATAATTTTTTCTTTTTCTTGATAAAAAGACACATTCCGATAGCTATCGGAACAAGGCTACAGATAATTTTGGGATAATACTAATTTCTCAATCCTTCCCACAAGTAAAGTTACCGCAAACCTTATAATGAAAATTTTCACTTTCAGAAAACGACAATTTCATTGTTTACCGGCAATTTACGATTGGTGTTCCCACCAAAATAATTTTGATAAAAATTATATGCGTTGGCCTTTAAACAAATACATAGAGGTTACATAGATCTACATTAATTATTTTGTCAGGTTTTATGTTTCTGACGACTAATTGTAAATAATTTTAAAAATAAATAGTCGTGAGAAGAATTTTTTTAGTAGGAATATTATTTCAGGTATTTCTATCATCATGCGGACAAAGTCCCAAAAATATAAATCAGCTGAGTTCAGAAAAGTTCCATGAATTAATTAGTAGCGATAATTCAATATTGCTCGATGTTAGAACAAAACATGAATTTGAAAACGAGCATCTGAAAAATGCCGAGCAATTGAATTATTATGCAGTGGATTTTAGGCAAAAGATGTTATTACTTCCAAAAAATCAATCCATTTATTTATATTGCAACACTGGATATAGAAGCGAAAAAGCTGCAGAAATACTAATTAAAATTACTATACAAAAGTTTATAATCTGGAGCATGGAATTATGGAATGGAATTTACATAATTTTCCGGTAGTTAGAGAGTCAAAAGCAAAGATCAATGAAAAGAATAAATTTGAACCAGAGCAATTTCAAAATCTGTTAAATTCTGATTCTCTGATATTTATAGACTTTTATGCGCCATGGTGTGCCCCTTGTCGCAAAATGATGCCTATGATTGATAGCCTTCAGATTGAGTATCACAATCGTATTAAAATTGTAAAGATAAATTCTGATGCAAGCAAAAAACTAATTAAGAAATTACAAATTGTTAGTGTTCCATACATGATATTATATCACAAAAAAAATATAATATTCTCAAAAAATGGGACTATAGAAAAAAAAGATTTACAAGCTATTTTTGATTCTCAATTAAGAAAATTAGGTAGTACAGCTCAGTAAAAGAACATACTTTTTTGTAATCTTCAAAAATAAATCAAAATTTTTTGTCAGGAATAAAAATTTCTCCGACTGATAGTTTGAAAATATGAAGTTAGTAATTAAAAATGAAATTATGGTTTTAGGTAAAAAGTTTAGGATTTTTGCAATTGTTGTAGTGGCAGCATTGATTGTTGGAGGAGGAATTGTTTTATATATGTTAAATATGCCTCACAGAAATGTGCAAAATTCCGATACTGATTTTTCTTTATCCTCAACACAATTGGTTTCTGAATATCTTTCAGATACAAAAACTGCAAATAATAAATATTTGGCAGAAGACGGAAATTCTAAAATTTTGGAAGTTTCCGGAACAGTTGCCGAAATTGCCGAAAATTTCAATGGTCAAAAAGTTTTATTATTAAAAGAAAGTTCTGATAAAGCAGGTACAAATTGCATATTTTTGAAAGAATCAATGACAAATGTAAGCAAAGTGAAAATTGGGGAAACAGTAACTGTCAAGGGAGTAATTCGTTCTGGTGCCGCCTATGATGTGGATCTTGAGCTTTATGAGAATGTTATTATAGATAAATGTGATATAATAATACCCACTCGAAAATAGATGGTTTTCTTAGAAGCACTAATTAAAAGAAAGTTGATAAAAATCTAAATTCAAATTTAAAAATTCTATTAAATATCTTAAAGATTAAGTAATTATAAACAAATAAATTATATTGAAAATGAAAAAGTTAAGTATTTTATCGAGCCTGTTTGCAATAGCAGTTGTATTTTTTGCCTTTACTTTACCCGAAAGTAAACTTGTTAGTTCCAAAACACATATTAAATTATTCTCGCATACGGCAGTTGAAGATATTGAAGCGAATAATAATGCTTCTGTAAGTACTTTTAATTTGGAAACCGGCGATATTGTTTTCTCGGTTCCAATGCAAAGTTTTGAATTTGAAAAATCGCTAATGCAAAAGCATTTCAACAGCAAGAAGTTTTTAGAAACAAAAGAATTTCCAAAAGCGAAATTTAAAGCTAAAATAACAAATCTTTCTGAAATAAATTTCTCACAAGATGGAACTTATCCTGCTACAGTAAAAGGCGATATGACAATAAAAGGTGTAACAAAATCTATTTCTGAAAATGGAAAAATAACAATCAGCGGTAACAAAATTGAAATATATAGTAAGTTTAATCTTACGCTTGCCGATTACGAAATCACTTTCGTGAAGGGAAAACCGTCTTCAAACATTGCTAAAACTGTTGAAGTAACTTTACATGCAGAATATCAGGCAAAATAGTAACATAGCAAAATTAGCTAATTAGCGGTTGAAAACTTATAATGAAACGATTTCTAATGGTCAGATAATGATTTAATGTAAACATGGCAAATAATAGGAATAGCAAGTTTTTCGATTATAAGCAGATGATAATAAAAATTACAAATCAAGCCCTTTCAATTTTTAGAATGAGTTTAGGAATCTTGTTTACTTTATTAATCTCCTCAGCTTTTGCACAGAAAGATTCAATAAATGAACAAAAGCCTATAGGAATTATTCCTGCATTTGCCTTCGATACAGATTTGGGAATAAAATACGGAGCTGTATTAAATTATTTTGATTTCAGGACGAAAGGAAAACAAACAGATTATAGTCAATATTTGTATTTAAAGCTTACTAATACAACAAAAAATACAACAAATATTCATGCATTATTCGAAAGTGAAGAAATATTGAAAAATGCAAATACTATAATCGAAATTGGTTATTTTGGAGATAAAAAACTAAATTTTTATGGATTCAATGGAGCTAAAGCATACTACAATGAGGCATTTATTGATCCGGAAAATGAAAACTTCATCAACAAATATTTTTATTCACATGATAGAAAATTGCTCAGCTTAAGGTTTGATATTCAGAGATATATGAAAAACTCCCCTTTAAGAATTCTTAGCGGACTTTCATACAAGTATTTTCATATTTTTCCGGAAGTAGAAAATGGTGCAAGTTATAATCTTCAAAACAATATTTTGGCAAATTACATTAATTGGAAAATCATTGAAGATGAGGAAATTGATGGTGGAAATGTTCTTAATTTAAGGGCAGGAATTATCTACGATACCCGCAATCACAAATGTAATTGTTCAGATGGAATTTGGATGGAAGCAATCTTGCTTTATTCGCCGCCGCTGTTTGGTTCTAATGAATATTTAAAATCTTCTGTTACTTTTCGTTTTTATAAAGATGTTGTAAAGAATTATCTAACATTTAAATTCAGATTTAGTTCTCAAAATACCATTTTCGGTAAACTGCCTTTTTATCAGCTTCCATTTTACACAGACAGCAGAATGAGCCATGACGGATTAGGTGGAGCTTTCAATCTTCGGGGAATATTTAGGAATCGAGTTGTTGCAAATGGATTTATTTTAAGTAATTCTGAGATAATATTTGATGCCTATGAATTTACATTTATAAAACAAAACTGTAATGCTTATTTTTCGATATTTTCTGATTTTGCATATATTACTCAAAATTATGAAATAAACACTTCTTCGGTTCCATTGCAGCAATTAAATTCATTTTTTACAGAAACAAATCATAAACCGATTGCAAGTTATGGGCTTGGCTTTTATTTTATTTATAATGATAATAATGTTATAAGTGTGAACTGGGCAATTTCTAAGGACAAACAATTTGGCCAGAAAGGATTATATGTTGGTTCAGCTATGCTTTTTTAAAAATGCACACAAATTTAGCTTTTACGAAATTGATGAAAAAATATAAGAACAGGACTCTTTTTATTCTGATAATTAGCTTCATTTTGATAAGTTTTACTGCAAAAGAAGAGAATCATGGAATTTCAAAATCTTTATTCAAAATAGAAAGAAGTAAAGATTCTGACGAAATTGTATATGATATTAATCTTACAACTTTTGGTAAGCTAAATACAGAAAATCCTATAAATATTTATTGGATAAAACACACTAATTCAAATAAAATTGAGCCTTTAAGCTGGATTCAAAAAAAATTTTCCTATGGTCTAACATTTTTGGATATTGGAGATAATAAAGCAAAATTCCAATTTGTTTCATATGGATACAGGAATTTTGAAATAAAGAAAAATACTAATGGAGATTTTAAAGTTTTTACTAATTCACAAAATAAAGAAGTTGCCGTAAAGAGAATTTTCATTCAAATAGACGGAGGAACTTTCTGGTTCCCAAATATCACAAAAGTTGAACTACATGCAATAGATATAAAAACCGGAAAAGATTTAATTGAAACAATTGTTCCATAAAACAAAATTATGAATAAAGAATTACCAAATTGTATAAAAGAAATTAGTGCTGAATTAAATAATTTACCTTTTATTAATAATGAATTAGTCTCTGAAATAGTTTCTGAGGCAAATCTTTCCGAAAAAGAACTCAGGGAATATATTTCTTTCGATCACTGCATATCTGAGAGTTATGGAAGAAAGTTAATTGTAGATAATGGGAATTATAAAATTCTGTTAATGTCGTGGCGTGTAGGAGATTTCACAGCAATTCACAACCATGGATATACTGAATGGGGTTGCGTTTATTTTTTTGGAGAAGCTGCACATCGATTGTATGAAACAAATGAGAAAGAAATAAAACTTATTCAAAAAGATAATTTTTATGAAGGTCAGATTGCATCAGTTTGTGGAGATTTAACTCATATGATGGGAAACTCATTTTCAAAGAAGCTCACTACACTTCATATTTATGGATCGAATACCAGAAAAAATAATGTGTCGGAGAATGCGAAAGTTTATATGCCTGAATTCCAGAAGGAAGTTACTACAAAAGGTTCGGCATATCTTAATATGAATAAAAAATTGATGCTTTCAGATAAGCCCTTATTGAACATTTCATTAGACGACTTTATTGATTATTTTACTTTAGTCAGGCCATTTTATGAGTTAAGTAAAAAATATAACGTTATTTCGAAAATGGAAGAACAAATTGCTAAATTGAATTAATTATTTCGATGAATGAAAATCAGAGGTTTGAATTGAATTTTTGATTTATATATTCAAACTTTTAATTAAAAATAATGAATAATCAAAAAATACTCTCAGAATCTTTTGAGAAAATAAAAAACTATCTTAAAAATAATAACAAAATTGAAGAATTGATAGTTAATTTTAAATTTCCAGCAGAATTAAATAAAATAATTGACTTTCCGATAAATCAAATCGGTGTTTCAGAGAATGAATTTTTAGAATTGTTAGACAAATATTTAAATTTTTCTGTTAGAACAGGAAACAAACAGTTTTTAAATCAATTGTATTCAGGTTTTAATTTTCCTGCTTTTATAGGAGAAATTTTCTCAACTCTGGCAAATACTTCTATGTACACCTATGAAGTTGCCCCGGTGGCTACTATGATAGAAACCGAAATGATAAAATTAATGAATAGCTATGCCGGCTATTCCCATGGCGATGGAATTTTTGTAAGTGGCGGCAGCAATGCAAATTTAATCGCCATGTTATCGGCACGCAATAAGGTATTTCCCGAAGGACGATTTGATGGATACGACAGGAATTTGAAACTGAAAATATTTGTAAACGAGCAAGCTCATTATTCTTTTGAAACGGCTGCAAATATTTTAGGAATTGGTGCGAAAAATGTAATCAAAGTGAAAGCTGACGAAAACGGAAGATTGATTCCATCGGAGCTCGAAAGAGAAATTAAGGACTCAGTCAATCGGGGCGAGAAACCTTTTTTTGCAGTAGCTACATGTGCCACAACTTTATTGGGAGCTTATGATCCCATTGATGAGATGGCTGATATTTGCGAGAAATATGGCGTTTGGTTACATGCCGATGGTTCGTTTGGAGGTTCAATAATTCTAAGCAAGGAGCATCGCTATCTGGTAAAAGGTATTGAGAAAACTGATTCTTTTGCATGGAATCCGCACAAACTTATGAATATTCCTTTGATTTGTTCTGTAATTCTTGTCAAAAGACATGGAAGCTTACAGCACAATATTACTGATATTAATGCAGATTATATTTTTCATGATATAGATATGATTGAAGATTTGGGGAAAAAATCTATTCAGTGTGGTCGCAAAGTCGATGCTGTAAAATTATGGTTTGCATGGAAATATTTTGGATTGGAAGGATACAAAAATAGAATTGACAATTTGATTGAAATGGCAAAATATGCAGAAAAGAAAGTGATTGAAAACACAAAATTAGAACTAATTGTTCCACGTCAATCATTTTCTGTATGCTTTCGGTATATTCCTGAAATTAATACAGATAGCAATGAATTCAATCTTAAATTGCGGGAGTCTTTACGAAAAAGCGGAAAATCTATTGTCAATTTTGGATACATTGGAGATAGCTTAACAATACGGCTAATAGCCGCAAACGCTGAACTTAATAAATCTGATATTGATTTATTTTTTAATAACTTGATTGATGAAGCAGAATTAATAATTAGTGGCACTTAGAAACTTCCAATTTCTGCGTTATGCTTAGCTTTCAAATCAGTCATTTACAAAAGTAAACTCCTGATTTTCAAGCCAACCAAGCCTTGAACTTGAAATCTTCTAAGCACCACTTCCAAAAAATGATATATTTTCTTATATGCACTAATTGGGAATTAAAAATTGACAACTCAAAATTTAATGAATATCAAATACACAGGATTTGCCATTGCAATTGCCTGGCCGGAAACGTTTTGTAAACAGCCGGGCTCTTGGTACGATAGCATTTCAAAAATTCTTGGAATCAGCAAAAATCATTACTACAAAGTTGGCCATGCTGCATTAGTTTTAATTGATAGTAAAAAAATGAGTTGCCACTATTTTGATTTTGGCAGATACCATACACCATTCCAATATGCCAGAGTCCGCAGTGAATCTACCGATGATGGTTTAAAAATAAATGAAATTCCTGAAATTCCTGAAATTTCAAGTAATGCTGAAAATATTGAAAATTTTCTTGATATTTTAAAAGAATTACAATCCAATTATGAATGTCATGGTGAAGGAAAATTATATGCTTCCTATTGCCAAATTAATTTTCAGAAGGCATTTGCAAAAGCAACTGAAATGCAAAATGAAAGCCTGATTCCTTATGGTCCGTTCAAATATAAGGGGAGTAATTGTTCCCGTTTTGTGAATTCTGTAATAGTTGCCGGCAAACCAAATTGGAAAATCTTATGTAAACTAAAATATTTTGTGTCTTTAACTCCAACTCCTCGCGATAATGTAAACTCGCTATCTAATAAAATTATACTTCCAAAAATTCTTCAAAATAAACCTTTTTATCCACTTAAGATTTCGAATAAAAAGATTTTAAAGAGTACTCTTCCTGAACCAGTTAGACATATAAATATTTCAGAAAATGCACAATGGATAAGCGGTGAGGGTGCCGGTTCATGGTTTAGTATAAGTCTGGAAAAAGAGCATTATAAAATTTGTCGGCGTAATAATTTTGGAGCATTAGAATGTGAAGGGAAATTTGAGAAAATCGGAAAATCTATTTTTAATACCGACTCAGCTTTTAAGTTTATTTATCTTAGTCATTGCAAGAAAGTTAAGATTCAACAGAATAATACGATTATTGAATTTGTGAGAATTGGATGAAAATGATAAACTCAGAATTTTCACTTCTCAATTTCATAAGCTGGATAAACCAGAAAAAAATCTCGCAGCCGCAAAGTCGCAAAATTTCTGGAAATCTGTGAAACGAAAAAAATCTTGCTTTGAGTGTGAAACTTGGTTTTAAGATTGCAAAGAGTTTTATTTCATAAAACTTTGCTCCCTTGCGCCTTTGCAAGATTATGTTTTGAATAACTTTCGGACAAATTCTGTAGATTATACAGCTATTTTGCAAATGCGAAACTTGAGCAATTAAACCTCAGTTTAATACTTTATTTGCTCAAATTCAATTTGTTAGATAGTTTAAGTAATTGTTTATCATGAATTTTAGATAGAATAATTAATGCAAAAATTGCCCCAAGTAAAGCTATTGCCATATCGGTCTGAGTGTCCCAAGCATATCCTTGAGTTCCAAGAAAAGCATCGGCCGATTCGCCAGTAAACTTTGCAACTATCCATTCAATCAATTCATAAAATGCACTGAAAGCCAGGCAAACACTAACAATCAAAAAGTTTTGCCAATTGTGTGAAACAATAATTTCTTTTCTGATAAAAATTTCTCGTACTAAAATCGCAGGTATAAAACCTTGTGCAAAATGTCCTACTTTGTCGTAATTATTACGACTAAAACCAAATATTGGTTTAATATAGTCGAAAAGTGGAACTTCGGCGTAAGTGTAGTGTCCACCAACCATTAATATTACGCAATGTATTAAAATGAGAAAATAAAGAAGAGTTGTGAGAGGGAATTTTTTGTATGTTACTATCAATAAAACCAAACCAATAATTGCAGGGAAAACTTCCAAAAACCATGTAAAATAGTCTTTTGGGGCTACTCCAGACCATATGAAAACAGAGAAAAAAATTACAAACCAAATTGTTTTCATAATGAAATTTAAAATTGATTTGTCTTAAGCAGTATAAAAATTATTGAATAAATACTAAAAACTCTTACTGATTGAAAAAAATGGATGACCTAAAATGCCATCCATTGAATTATCTATGAAATTCTTACAAAATCACAAGTTTCTTATAATGAGTTTGTGTACTGTTATCAATTTTTACGAAATAGGTTCCTGCATCAAGGATCGTTGCATCAATTTTGATGGAACTTGAGTATTCATATTTTTGCTTTAAAACTATTTTCCCATGCGTATCAAAAACAGAAACAAAAATATCTTTCGTTCCAACATTCAAAGGAACTATGTAGAAAATGCCTTTTGCAGGATTAGGATAAATTATTGATGTAGAATTCAATTCATTACGTTCAATTTTGGTACCATCTATTATAATACTCTTGATTACAGTGTCCTCACAATCTCCATTCATTGCAATCAGACTTACATCATAAATTCCTTCTGCAAGGTAAGTATGGTTTGGGTTATCATCGGTGCTGGTGTCTCCATCTCCAAAATCCCAAAGATAGGTAGTGGCATTTACTGAATTACTACTAAAAATAACATCATAAGTGTTCAAAAACGAATAGATAAAATCCGCTTCAGGTTGAGCTATTACTTCTATCATTTCAGTATAGCTTTGGGTAATTGTTCCATTTATTGTCAAACTTATGGTTTTATTTCCTGATGTAGAATAAGTTACAGTATGAGGGCCTTCAGTGTTTCCTGTTGCAGGATTAGCACCATCACCGAAATCCCACTCATAACTTGTGGCTAAATATGAGCTGTTTGTAAATGTTACTCCTTCGTAGGTGCAAATATTTGAATCATTCACCGAGAAATTGGAGGTAGGAAGGCCTGGAGTTGGAGTATATTCAAGCTCTATGTCAATAAAGTTTAGCTCATCAGGTGGTGTTAGAAGCTGGTAGGCGGTGTCTTTAGTGAATGTAAGTGAATAAATCGGACCTTGAATATTCTTTTCTGTAAATTCAATCCAAATGGTATAATCACCATCGGGCACTTCGTTTCCGTTCAAATCTTTGCAATCCCATGTAATTGTATGAGTTTGATGAACGTTTATTGTTGAACCTGTTATTGCATCAATCTCATTTTGGTTCGAGGAAGCTATCCATGTATATAAACGTTGTTGTTGGGCAGCGGCATGTTTTTTTTGTGTCCTAATAAAACCAGAATTATCTTCAATCCAAACAGCCAACACGTGTTTCGGAGCAAAATTTCCATTATATGTAACTGTTTTAAAAGTAAAGCTCATATTTCCAGAGGTTTGCAATGTACTTGATTGTCCAAATGAACTTAGCAAAACTACTACAGTAAGTGCAGTAGAAATGACTGATAATAAATAGACTATTTTTTTCATAACACAATATTTAATAAAGATTTAATCATTCATATAAAACTAATTAATACGATGCAAATATATTATAATTTCAGAAAAGTTCTGTAATATCCTCATTGTTTTTCAGATGATAAGATTGCAATCCTACTAAAGTAGCAGCTTCAATATGTTGTAGCGAATCGTCAATAAAAATAGTTTCAGTTGGTTTCAGTTGGTTTTCATTTATTACAAAATCGAAAATTTCTATATCTGGTTTTTTCATTGCAATGAAAAATGAAAAATATGCTTTCTCGAATAATTCAGAAAAATTCTTGAAACCATATTCATTTTGAAAATTCTTTAAATAATAATCGTAATGAATTCGGTTTGTATTACTTAACAAAAATATGCGATGCTTTGTTTTTAATTTTTTAAGTAAATTTACCCTTGCGTTAGGAATATTTAAAATCATTGCATTCCATGCTTCGTCAAAGATTTTATCGGAAATATCAATTTTAGTAATATTATAAATTTCTTTTCTGAAATCGGCCGGATTAATTTTTCCTTTTTCAAAATCATCGAAAATTGCAGTTTGAGATTTTTTTGAAAACAGATTGTCAAGATTTTTGAATCCTAATTCAGTGAAAGCCCTATATGATTTTTCGAAATCAATATTGCAAATAACGCCTCCAAAATCGAAAATAATATTTTTAATTGAGCTTGAATTATCTAACATAATTACCAATTCATAATTCACAATTAGTTAGTCCAGTTTCAGAACCGCTAAAAACGCTTGTTGCGGAACTTCTACATTCCCAACCTGACGCATTCGTTTTTTTCCTTTTTTCTGTTTTTCGAGTAGTTTTCTTTTTCTTGTAATATCGCCCCCATAACATTTTGCTGTAACATCTTTTCTGACAGCTTTAACGGTTTCGCGAGCAATAATTTTTGAGCCTATAGCTGCCTGAATTGCAATATCGAACTGCTGTCGTGGAATAAGTTCTTTTAGTTTTACGCACATTCGTCGCCCAAAATCGTAAGCGTTGTCGTTATGAATCAGTGTAGAAAGTGCATCAACTGATTCTCCATTAAGCAGAATATCTAATTTCACAAGCTTTGCCGGCTGAAATCCTGTCTGAAAATAATCGAAAGAAGCATATCCCTTTGAAATACTTTTTAGTTTATCGTAAAAATCGAAAACAATTTCGCCAAGAGGCATTTCAAAAGTTACCTCAACACGATTGCTCGTAAGGTAGGATTGATTTTTTAGAATGCCTCGCCTGTCGATGCAAAGTTTCATTATTCCGCCAACATATTCTGCTTTTGATATTATTTGAGCCTTTATATATGGTTCTTCAACATGCTCAATTAAAGTAGGGTCGGGCAGTCCTGATGGATTGTGAACTTCGAGTCTTTGTTTTTTCTTAGTAAAACATAGGTATGAAACATTGGGAACTGTAGTGATTACATCCATCATAAATTCGCGGTCTAAACGCTCCTGTACAATTTCCATATGAAGCAGACCTAAGAAACCGCATCTAAAACCAAAACCTAGTGCTGCCGACGATTCGGGCTCGTATGTCAAAGAAGCATCGTTCAGTTTAAGTTTATCGAGAGATGCTCTCAACTCTTCATAGTCGTCTGCATCAACCGGATAAATTCCGGCAAATAGCATTGGTTTAACATCTTCAAATCCTTCGATAGATTTCTCGCAAGGATTTTCGATATGAGTGATTGTGTCGCCAACTTTTACTTCTTTCGAGCTTTTTATACCTGAAATAATATATCCAACATCGCCTGCCATAAGTTTTGGGCGTGACACTTGTTTTAGTTTAAGTACACCTATTTCATCGGCTTGATATTCTTTGCCGGTATTTACAAATTTAACAGCATCTCCTTTTTTTATCTGCCCGTTAACTATTCTGAAATATGAAATAATTCCCCTGTAAGAATTATATACCGAATCGAAAATAAGAGCTTGCAATGGAGCATTAATATCGCCTTTTGGTGGTTCAATTCTTTCGACTGCTGCTTTCAAAATTTCTTCAACTCCTAATCCTGTTTTTCCGCTGGCTTCAATAATATCATCTCTGTCGCAGCCAATTAGGTCAACTATTTGGTCTTTCCCTTCGTCTGGCATTGCATTGTTAAGGTCCATTTTATTAAGGACTGGAATTACTTCCAAATCATTTTCTATGGCAAGATAAAGATTAGAAATTGTCTGAGCCTGAATTCCTTGAGTTGCATCAACTATCAGCAGAGCACCTTCGCAAGCTGCTATTGATCGCGAAACTTCATAAGAAAAATCGACATGTCCGGGAGTGTCAATTAGATTTAATATATATTTTTGATTATCAGTGTGTTGATATTCCATTTGTATCGCATGGCTTTTTATAGTAATACCTCGTTCGCGCTCGAGATCCATATCGTCTAAAACCTGATTTTGCGATTCTCTTTCACTAATAGTGTTAGTCATCTGAAGCAACCTATCGGCAATAGTGCTTTTGCCATGGTCTATATGTGCAATTATACAAAAATTTCTAATATTCTTCATTTACAATTTTCAATTCAAAAATTTTGCAAATATATGAGAATTTTAGTCATATTTTTTGTTTGTTTATGTTTTTGTAATTGTTTGAAATACAGCAAAGTGCATTTCTTCTTTAATTCTATGACATATAAGTTTGAATTTGGAATGTGTTTTTGGTATATGTTCGACTTGTGTGGTTGGGTTTTTATATTTGGAATTTTTGGTCAATCCTTTGGAGCTTATTTTTTACATTAGGGGACTTCTAAAAATAGTAAATTTCAAGGCGTAAGAAATTTTAAAACCGCAGTTTACTATTGTAAATGAGGATTTTAAAATTTTGAAACAACGAAGAAATTTGCATTTTTAGATGATCCCATTATATTTTTATAAGAAGCTTGCTCTTGTGGAGCTAATTAATCTGATAATTAATCTCCATCATTTTCAAATAATTTATAAAGTCATTAGAAAGTTTTATTTTAAATTTTCGTGAAAACAGGTTTATGTGAATCTTGTCATCCGGTTCTACAATTGTAAATTTTAGTAAAACATCACCCTGATTCTTTTTCAAAGCCGTTGGAAATTCTTTCAAAAAAACATCATTAATCTCGTTTAGTGATAGGTTTAAGGTAATAGATTTTATCTGTTTAGAAAGTTCCGAGAGCAAATCTATGCTATTAATTCTAAATTCTAAATCCTCTTCGCTGCCATATCTTGGCGTAACTTTTCCTTTTATTACAACATAATAGTTGTTCACGAAAAATTGTTTAAGTTCTAAATATTTTTTCCCAAAAACCCGAAATTTGTGCGAGCCTGAATAATCTTCCACACGCAAATCACCATATGGTTTTCCGTTTTTGCTTTGCAGACTATCGGCTTTGGTTACTAATCCTCCAAAAGTAAGTTCCTTATCTCTAAGTGGTTCAATATCTGCAAGTTTCGAAAGCTTGTCTTTACAAAAGGTATCAATTTCAAATCGATATTGATCTAATGGATGTGCCGACAGATAAATTCCAATAGCCTCTTTTTCTTTATTTAGTTTTTGAAGTGCCGACCATTCTTCGCAAGCGAGTGGCTGTGGTTTTACAATAGTTGCTTCTTCTAAGTCTCCGAACAAACTGAATTGGGCAGATTGATTTTCTTCGTCAATCTTATTGGCATATTTTATTAGATGTTCAATAAAAGTCTGTTCGTTGAGATTTGCATGGAAATATTGGCTGCGGTTCAAATTCGAAATATTATCGAAAGCTCCTGAAACCGCCAGACTTTCCAGAGTTCGTTTGCTTACTGTTCGAATATTTACTTTTTCGACAAAATCGTAAATGTCTTTAAAATTTCCTTTTTCTTTTCTTTTATTGATTATTTCGTTTACGGCAGCTTCACCCACTCCTTTTATAGCTGCCATTCCAAAACGAATTTCGCCATTATTATTTACATTAAAACGGAGATGGCTCTCATTAACATCAGGACCTAAAACAGGAATTTTCATTCTTTGGCATTCTGCCATTAATTCGGTAATTTTTTCGATGTTGTTTAAATTTCGGCTCAAAACAGCCGCCATAAACTCGGCAGGGTAGTGGGCTTTTAGGTAAGCCATCCTAAACGATACAAAAGCATAGCAAGTAGAGTGAGATTTGTTGAAAGCATATTCGGCAAATTTTTCCCAGTCTTTCCAAACTTTTTCAATTTTCTTCGTATCTAAATTGTTTTCTGTGCAACCTACAACGAATTTTTCCCGCGATTCGTCCATCATGCTTTTGATTTTCTTTCCCATGGCTTTTCTTAGGGTGTCTGCCTGCCCTTTAGTGAAGTTTGCCATTTCCTGCGAAAGTAGCATCACCTGCTCTTGATAGACCGTAATACCGTAGGTTTCGCTCAAATATTTTTCCATTACCGGAAGGTCGTATTCAATTTTTTCTCTACCGTTTTTTCGTTTTATGTAGCTCGGAATATATTCAATTGGTCCTGGCCGATACAAAGCATTCATCGCAATAATATCCTCAAATCTGTTGGGTTTCAGCTCTTTCAGATATTTTCTCATTCCATCGGACTCAAACTGAAATACTCCGGTGGTATCGCCATTGCTATAAAGTTCAAATGTTTTTTTGTCTTCGAAAGAAATTTTGTCAATTTCGAGATCAAAATTTTTCGAAATTTTTATGTTTTCAATTGTATCTTTAATTATTGAAAGAGTTTTCAGACCGAGAAAATCCATTTTGAGCATTCCAGCTTTTTCAACATAATTTCCATCGTACTGAGTAACAGGCATTACTGCGTCTTTCAATTTGCTAAGTGGCACATGGTCTGTCAGATTATCTCTGCCGATAATTACACCGCAGGCATGAGTTCCAACATTCCGCACCGTACCTTCTAATGCCACGGCATATTTTAAGGTTCTTTTAATAAGTTCATTTTCAGAATTTTTTGCTGCTTTCAGCTCAGGAACTTTTTCGAATGCTTCTTTAAGTTTGGTGCCGGGTTTGTCTGGGACTAATTTTGCAAGACGATTTGACTCTGACAATGGTAAATTTTCTACTCTGGCAACATCGCGAATCGAATTTTTTGCTGCCATGCTTCCAAATGTTATTATTTGAGCTACACGTTCTTGTCCGTATTTTTCTACCACCCATTTCATAACTTTCGAGCGACCGTCTTCATCAAAATCAATATCAATATCCGGCATCGAAATTCTTTCGGGATTTAAAAAACGCTCGAATAGTAAATCGTATTTTATTGGGTCTATATCGGTAATTTTATTGCAATATGCCACAACCGAACCTGCTGCCGAACCTCGTCCAGGACCAACAGAAACTCCCATTTTTCTTGCCTGATGCAAAAAATCCTGAACAATTAAAAAATATCCCGGATATCCCATCCACTGAATTATATCCAACTCAAAATCAATTCGTCCTCTTATTTTTTCGCTTAGTTCAGGATACCTGATTTTTGCTCCTTCGTAAGTGAGATGTTTCAAGTATTCGTCAGCATTGGTATAGTTTTCAGGAATTGGAAAATCAGGCATAATTGCTTTTTGAAAAATTTCGTATTCCTCAACTTTATCTGCAATTTCCTGCGTATTTTTGATTGCTTCCGGCAAGTCGGCAAAAATTGCCTGCATCTCGTCGGATGTTTTAAACCATTCTTGTTTGGTATATCTCAGCCGGTTTGGGTCGTCGAAATCTTTTTGGGTACTCAAGCATATCAGCCGGTCGTGTGCTTCTGCATCTTCTTCGTTTACGAAATGCACATCGTTTGTTGCTATATATTTGATGTTGAGTTCGGTAGCAAGTTCGATGAGAGTTTTATTTACTTGCTCCTGATATTCGAAAACTCGTGCATCCATGCCCGGGACTTCCGATTTATGTCGCATAAGTTCGAGATAAAAATCTTCTCCAAATATTTCTTTGTACTCTAATATTTTCTCTCGGGCTTTTTCTTTTCCAAAATTCATTATTGATTGTGGAACTTCTCCACCCAAACATGCAGAACTTGCAATTATTCCTTCTTTATATTTTCTTAAAAGCTCTTTATCTACTCGTGGTTTATAATAAAAACCGTCTAAATTTGCTGTCGAAACAAGTTTTATTAAATTGTTGTATCCTATTTTATTTTTGGCAAGAAGTATAAGATGAAATCCTGAATTGTCTTCTTTTGTCGATTTTTGACTGATTCCTCTTCGGGCAACATAGGTTTCTACTCCTATAATTGGTTTTATTTTCAGTTTTGTTGCTTTTGTGTGAAAATCAATTGCCCCATACATGTTTCCATGATCGGTGATAGCAACAGAATTCATACCATCAGTTTTTGCCTTTTCAAGAAGTGTTGAAATTCGCGAAGCACCATCTAAAACCGAATATTCTGTATGTAAATGTAAATGTGTAAACTCAGCCATAATATATTAGTTTGAAAGTCTGACATTTAATAATTTGCCATTCTTTCTCTATGAAATTTGTAAAATTAGAAATTATAAATTAATAAAATGTGTAGTTTTAGAATGAATTTATGTTGTAAGAAAAATACTAAAGATTATCTTTGTTGATTAAATGAACAACTGCAAAACAAAATATTATGCTACAAAAAGATTTTAATCTACTTGAAATTCCAAATGAGTTTTACTCAGAATCAAATGGCAAAAAGTTTATTAACTGTAGCCTCTGCAACACTAACTTGATTGATACGAGAGATTATTATATAATTGAAAAGGTTTTTGTAAAAAAAATTGGTTCAGAAAATAGAGAATTACTATTTGAATATGCGCTATGTGGAAAATGTCATCAAGATTTGCGGTCTGAATTGTCAGAGGAAAGCAAGAAAAATTTGGATATGTATTTCAAGCTCTATATAAAACCTATAGGTGAAATTAAAGATACTAAAGATTTTATTAAAAATAAACTCTCGAAATGTTTTGTTTCCAACAATAATGTTTTTGAATTAGATGAATATCAAATTATTGGGCATTTTCTTGAAGATAAAATTATGTTAGACATGGGTTTGCCTATTGTGATTGGACCTCAAGCAATTGAAGAAATTCAGGAATTACTTTCGAAACCAACAAAAGACATAATTGATGGTTTTACTGACAAGGTTTTGCCACCACATTATCATGATATAGTTCCGCAGGATAAGTTTATTCTGATTTGATTTTTGTTGAAATTAAAATTTGTTTAAATAAAAGGAACTCAGAAAACGATTTCAATTATATTTTCAAATCAAAACTGAAAGGATAAAATTGCTACTTTTGTTGTGAAAATTGATAAATAACTTAATGAAATGATAATGAAAAGAACAATTTTTGCAGTAGTATTTTTTATTTCCCTATCAGCATTCTTACTTAATGCACAGGACAAACAATTAACCATAAATGATGCAGTTGTTGGTCAATGGACAAATTTGCGTCCCGAAAATATGTCGAATTTGCAATGGCGTGGAGACTTAGAATATTTTACATTTATTAAAGAAAACAAACTTATTCAGCAAAGTACGAAATCTTCGAGAGAAAAAACATTGCTGTGTTTAGATGGATTAAATAAAATTTTAAGCAAAAATAAAATAGACTCTATCAAACGGTTTCCGGCCGTTTCGTGGACTGATAATAATACTTTTCTTTTTAAGCATAAAAAAAACAGATATTTTTATAATCTTAAATCAAAGAAAATTTCTCTTGGATTATGTGATATTAAAAATGCCAAAAATCTAACAGCATCAAAAGCTAGAAAATATTACGCTTATACATTAGAAAACAATCTTCAAATAACTGATGTTGAAGGAAATATTTCGGAAGTTACAAAAGATGAGAACATAGGAATTGTAAATGGGCAAACTGTTCATCGAAGCGAGTTTGGAATTCACAATGGGATTTTTTGGTCGCCTGACGGAAATTTTCTGGCTTTTTACCGTAAGGATGAAACTATGGTTACAGACTATCCCCTGGTAGATATTACAACTCGAGTTGCTGAGCTAAAAAATACAAAATATCCGATGGCAGGCATGACCAGCGAGCAAGTTACAGTCGGGATTTTCAATGTGAAAACAAAGAGCACAATTTTTCTAAAAACCGGTGAGCCAAAGGAGCAATATCTGACAAATATTTCGTGGAGCCCCGACGAAAAATATATTTTTGTTGCAGTTTTGAATCGTGGACAAAATCATATGAAATATAACAAATATGATGCATCTACCGGCAATTTTGTGAAAACACTTTTCGAGGAGAAACACGAAAAATATGTGGAACCTCAGCATCCTGCAATTTATTTGAAAACGGAACCCGAGAACTTTATTTGGCAAAGCCGCCGCGATGGCTTCAATCATTTGTATATGTACGATACTGAAGGCAATCTCAAAAAACAACTTACTAATGGAGAATGGGCAGTAACAGAAATTATTTCCTTCGACAAAGATGAAAAAAATCTGTTTTTTATGGCAACAAAAGAAAGTCCGCTCGAACGACATTTGTATAAACTCGAAATTAGCTCTGGCAAAATTGTAAAATTGACAAACGAAAAAGGAACTCATAGAGTAAAAATCAGCAAATCAGGAAACTATTTTGTAGATAATTTTTCTAATACCAAAACTCCAAATCAATACGATATTGTATCTACAAATGGAAAAGTCATTAGAAATGTACTGACGGCAGAAAATCCACTATCTGAATTTGATATGCCCGAAATGGAAATTTTCAGCATAAAAGCAGCCGACGAAAATACCGATATTTATTGCAGACTAATAAAACCGGCAAATTTTGACGAATCGAAAAAATATCCGGCAGTAGTTTATGTTTATGGCGGACCTCATGCTCAACTTATTACTGAGTCGTGGCTTGGCGGAGCTAGAATGTGGCAATACTATATGGCTCAACGAGGATATGTAATGCTTACGGTCGATAGTAGAGGATCGGCTGGTAGAGGGCTCGAATTCGAAAATGTTATATTCCGAAATTTAGGGCAAGCCGAAATGGCAGACCAGATGAAAGGAATTGAATACCTGAAAAATCTCAATTTTGTGGATGCCGAACGCATTGGTGTGCACGGCTGGAGCTATGGAGGTTTTATGACAACATCGCTATTGACAAATTTTCCTGAAACTTTTAAGGTTGGTGTTGCAGGCGGTCCTGTTATCGACTGGAAATATTATGAAGTGATGTACGGCGAGCGTTATATGGATACACCAGAAGAAAATCCTGAAGGATACGAAAAAGCAAATTTGGTGAATCAAGCAGAAAATCTCAAAGGAAAACTCTTGATAATTCATGGGGCTATTGACCCGACCGTAGTTATTCAGAACAGCATGGATTTTGTACAAAAATGTATTGACAAAAATATACCTATAGACTTTTTTGTTTATCCTAAAAGTGAACACAATGTCCGTGGTTACAATAGAATACATTTGATGGATAAAGTTTCGCAGTATTTCGATGATTATTTGAAATAAGTTGAGTTTTTAAATTATGAGTTATGAAATATGATCCTTATAGCTATACGGAAAATCATAAATAATGACAATTAATTCAAGCAGTTAGTAGAACATAAATCTTAAATCAATAGAGTTCCCTAAGATTGACCTTTTGAATGATATACAAATTGTCCAATTGTTAAGCGAATTTGAAATAGATGATAATTGAAAATATAAATTATATAAAGTTGAATTTCCAATTTCCAATATCTATTGTTCAAATATTATTATTTTTGCCGGCTTTAAATTTTGAATATTAACGAATGGATTAGAGATGAAGAGAGTAATGGTACTGACCGGTGGAGGTGATTGCCCCGGATTAAATGCGGTGATAAGAGCTATTGTAAAACGAGCTTCTCAGGAGAAAGAATGGGAGGTTATTGGTAGCATTCAGGCATTTAATGGAGTGCTTTGGGAACCAACTCAAATTAAGATATTAGATGCTAAAAGTGTAAAAGGTATTCACTATCAGGGTGGAACAATTATAGAAACAACCAATAAAGGAGGTCCGTTTGCTTGGCCTGTGAAAGACAAAAAAGGAAACTGGACAAGTGCTGACCGTTCTGATGAATTACTTAGAAAACTTCAATATATGGGTGTAGAAGCTGTGATTAATATTGGCGGCGATGGTAGCCAGAAAATTTCACAGAAGCTTTACGAAAAAGGCTTGAATGTCATTGGTGTTCCAAAAACAATCGATAACGATTTGTCGGCAACAGATTCTACTTTTGGCTACCAAACTGCTGTTCAGATTGCTACCGAAGCTTTAGACAAGTTGGTTACAACGGCAGCTTCTCACAATCGGGTTTTTGGTATGGAGGTAATGGGAAGATTTGCAGGCTGGATTGCTCTGAATGCAGCAATTGCCGGAGGTGCTGATGTTTGCCTTATTCCTGAAATTCCTTACGATATAAATATTGTAAAAGAAAAACTTGAAAGCCGTTTTTATAAAGATCGTGGATTTGGTATTTTGGTAGTTTCTGAAGGTGCCAGACCAAAAAATGGAACTATTCACTCTGAAGAGAGTAGCGAAGTTGGCTATGAAAATTTAAAATTAGGTGGAATTGTTCATAAGGTTTTACGAGAATTGAAAGATGCCGGATTGAAAGCTGATATGCGCGACGTAATGTTAGGGCACCTGCAAAGAGGTGGTGTTCCTATTGCTTTCGACAGGGTTTTAGCGGCGCAGTTTGGAGTTAAAGCCTTTGAGATGGTTTTGAAAAAACAATTCGGGCATATGGTTTCGTACCGACACCCCGATATTGTAGCAGTTCCTTTGAAAGATGCAATTGGCAAACCAAATCTGGTAACTCTTGACAACAGAATTGTACAGACAGTAAAAGGTTTGGATATTTCTTTGGGGGATGATATTTAGAAATTAAGAATTTCTAAATCGTGGATCCTTTGCGGTCTCAGCGTCTTAGCGAGATTTTTCAAGTTATACTTCTCACTAAGCCACGAAGCCGCAAAGGATTTCTTTATAGTTATTTGTTAATAACAAAAGATATTGCTCCAAAATACTTATTTTGCTTCAATCTACAGAAATAAATTCCGTTTGATAATCCAGTTAACTTTACATCAACTTTATTCTCTCCTTGGGCTAATTTATTTGTAACTAAATTTTTAACTAATTTGCCGCTTTCATCAAAGATGCCAATTTCAGCTCTATCTGATTTTTCTGAAGAAAACGAAAGGCTAATTTTATCAGAAGCAGGGTTTGGAAAAACTTTAAGCTCAATTTTTGCAAATTCCGGATTTTCAGGTGTACCAATTATTTCGCTTACAGAATTGATATGTGTACTGAAAATCCCATTTCCGTGTGTCCCGGCTACTACCAATCCATCGGTTTCTCTGCAAATTACCATTTCTACTACTACATTCCCAATTTGCTCTGCCGACACTTGATGCCAAACAGTTGAATCGGAAATTAGAGTATCCGTAGCGTATAAACCAACACTGGTACCTGCAAAATACAGTTTTCCATCAGGTAATGGAAGAATAGAAATCCATCGAACAGAAGGGCCTGCACCTGCACCATTTGAAAATTCTTCAAGATTCCCCGAAACTTTAACCCAGTTAGTCCCGGCATCTTCAGTGTATTTAATACTATAAACTCCATAGTTTGTGTAAGAAACAACTACTTTGTTCGCATCATCGGGATCTATTGCTACACATCCAATATTACCGTTATCGAAAGTATAAGGAGCTATTCTTTCGTGTTCGGGGTCGCCGGTATGTGCATTCTCAACTCTGTAAACAAATTTATTACTGGTGCCGTAATACACAATATTAGCAGGATTTTTAGAGACTGCAATGGAGGTTATTTCACTGCCTGTAAATCCTACAGTATCTGTAAATTGAAACCATCCCATGCTTATAGAATCGTAATTCCCTGAAAGTGGAATATGTGACAAGCTATCGTTTCTCCAAAGTTTTGTTCCTGCTGCTACATACATCAAATCACTATTATTTGGGTCCATCACGAAAGGATTAATAAATTGATAACCACTGCCACCAATTGGGTCAATTCGAGTGAATCCGGTTACTTCGCCATCGTTAGTTAAGGTACTTTTATATATTTTTCCATTTTGAATGGAAAGGCAATAAAATGCACTTCCTTCCGCAATTCCCATAAACGAACCATCGCCATTTAATGGCATAACCCATTCGGTTTCAGGGTCGTCAGTATTTGCAAAAAAGTTGCCATTATCCTGAAAACCTCCAATTACAATATCATTAGTAGAGGAAAAATCGACCCCAACAGTATATATCTGAGTTGTTAAGTAGCCATTATTTAGTCTATCCCAAACAACCGTATCAGCAAATACATCATCTGTCCTGAAAATACCTCCATCGTTAGCCGAAATCAAAACATTCGGGTCTGATGGTAAATACATTATCACATGCTGGTCGGGGTGGTGATTTTTATAAATCTGAAAGTTTTTAAGTACAGTCCCAATTTCATAGCCACCAATTTGCATAGTGTTGTTCGAGCTGCTAAAACCATCAGTAGAACGATAAAGATTTGTCCCTCCAATAAATACTGTATTTGGATTATTGGGATTTATGCTTATTACCAAATTATAAGAACCTTGTGCGTTGAATTGATCGAAAGCTGTTCCGCTTGCCGGAATATTTTCCGAAAGGTTTTCCCAAATATTTGTAGAGTCGCTACCATCGCCGCTCACATAGGTATATTTCCAAAGGCTTGTATAATTGTTTTCGCCATACCAACTTAGGGTTACTTGTCCTGCATCTGGGGTTACTCCAAGAAAATATACTTGATTCTCGTTAGAAGGATTTATTGCTAAAACTATCCTTTCGTAATTATAGGGAAAAGTATCAACAGGTGTTATATTTGTCCAATTAGTACCATCCGCAGATCGCCAAATTCCTTTTTGTGAACCATCGCTGCTTAGGGTGGCGTATGCTACCCCTTGTGTAGAAACTGCAATATCAGTAAAATAAGAACTTGAGCTACCGGATCCAAGTTGTGCTTCCCAGGTTTGGCCACCATCTGGACTTCGGTAAATTCTGCCATAGGTAGCCACAAATACTACATCTGCTGTGTCTATAGAAGGATCTGTAGTTATATTCCAGGCAAAATCAAAATCGCTATCAAAGTCCGTTACATCATCGCTGAGTGTAGATTCCAAAACTTGCCAACTCAAACCATTATCTGTAGATTTATAAACACCGTTTCCGTAATGATAAGCACCCGGGGCACTTGCTGAAGCACCATAAAGTTCACCGGTTCCGTAATACCAAATGTTTGTTTTTCCTGCTCGCTTGTCTTGAGTTATGCACGAGATATTATGAAAAAAATCTGGAGGTGTAATTTTTACCCAAGAGTTTCCGCTATCTGTAGATCTCCATACACCACCCGAAACAGCACCGGCAACAATGGTATTTTCATCGTTCAAATCAACTGCTGCTGCACGGGTTCGCCCGCCTACGTTCCAAGGTCCGCGTTTTGTCCAATTTATTGATTTCGATTTATTTAAATTTTTGGGAAGAGTTTTTGCGAATTCTAACTCTCTTCTTCGTATATTTTCAGGAATTCTTCCGGTTTTTGGATCTTTAAGGCGGTTGATTTCCCAGGCAATTCTATCGGCCTGAAGGGAGGCATTTCCGCTTTCGCCAATTGTTCCAATAATTTGCTTAGTTTCAAATTTATCATTTTCTCTATTATTTAAAAGAAAAAACAAAGAAAAACTTGCAAGTACAATCAATAATTCAAATACTATCTTTTTCATAATCTATTTATAATTAGATAAATTCATAATTTCAAACAACAATTTCAAATATCAAAAATAGAAAGAATTAATTGAAAAATGGGATTTAATATTAGATTTGAAAAATTTGTTAATAATTGATTTGTTTTTTTGTATAATATGCTTTATTTTTGGCTTAATATTAAAAATATAAAAAACGAAAATTATGAGAACAAAATTATTACCTAAAAAAAGCTTTCTTAGCACTGTAACTTTTGTAATATCACTTTTGATAATAAATAGTTACACATTTTCGCAACCAAATTGGTCTTATTCCATTACTGGAAATTCTCATACTATTTTGACTCAGGGCACAATTCCAATTACTATTAATGGCTCACCTATAAGTTCTGGAGACTATATTGGAGTTTTTTTCGATTCAACCTATGGAGCCGGTTGTGGTGGATATCTTCAATGGACTGGTGCGAACAATGCATTGGTAGCATGGGAAACTGATAATGGTGGCGATGGTTTTATCGTTGGAGAATCATTTAAATGGAAAATCTGGCAAGCCTCAACAAATTATGAGTTTTCGGCAATTGCAACTTATGATAACACAGTTGCTTTTCCAAATACAGGATTTTATGCTCCAAATGGTATAAGTTCTCTTACTTCACTGGTTGCTTTAAGTACTACTACTTCATTTTATATAATTACAACAGATGCCACTTGTTATGGATTTTCAGATGGAATTGCTGAAACAGTTTTAACTTCCGGTACACCTCCCTGCAGTTATCTTTGGTCGAACGGAGCTACAACAAGTACAATCAATAATCTATATGCAGGAACCTATTATTTAACACTCACTGATGGAACAGGTTCGTATTTTGATAGTGCTCAGATTAACGAACCTGACCAAATTGTATCAATAATTACAGTTACAAATGTTAGTACATTTGGTGGTTCCGATGGTGAACTCAATATTCAAGTTACTGGTGGAGTTCCACCATACTCCTATCTTTGGTCGAATGGTTCTACAATAATAAATCCTATTGCATTAACTGCCGGAAACTACACTGTTACGATTACAGATAATGCCGGTTGCTTCATATCAGAGGGAGCTACAATAAACCAGCTCGGATGGTCTTATACTAATACGAGCCAAAATCATTCCATATTAATTCAAGACACAATTCCGATAACTATAAATGGTTTACCCATAAGTGCTGGAGATTATATTGGAGTTTTTTTCGATTCAACAAATGGAGCGGGCTGTGGTGGATATATTGAATGGAATGGTATAACAAATTCTGTAGCCGCTTGGGGAATGGATGTCGGTGGCGATGGTTTTATGGTAGGAGAATCTTTTAAATGGAAAATATGGCAAACTTCTACAAATACTGAGTTTGTAGCTGCTGCAACATACAACACTATTGGTTTTCCGAATTTAGGTAGTTTTGAACCTAACGGTATAAGTTCTCTGGCCTCATTAGTTGTTGGAAATGCCAATACTTTGTTTTATCTTAATAGCACCGATGCCACGTGCTTTGGATATGCCGATGGAAGTGCCGAAACCGTTTTAATTTATGGCACACCTCCATACGATTATTTATGGTCTAACGGAGCAACAACAAGCACAATTAATAATCTAAGCGCAGGAACATATTATTTAACTCTTACTGATGCAACCGGTTCCTTTATTGATAGTGTTCAGATAAACGAGCCCGATCAAATTATATCAACAATAACAATAACAAATGTGAGCACCTTTGGTGGCTTCGATGGCGAACTCGATATAGTTGTGAGCGGAGGAGTACCACCATATTTCTACAACTGGTCAAATGGTTCAACAAGTGCAAATTTGACTGGATTGACAGCAGGAAATTATACTGTAACCGTTACCGATAATTTAGCTTGTTTTATTATGGATGGAGCAACAGTAATTCAGCCCGGCTCAACAATTTCCGGTCAAATTCTCAGTGCCACAAAAGACCTTGTACAATCAGCAATAGTGGTTCTTTATGTTTCTGCAAATAACAAATATGAAGCGATTGATTATGTATATTCAGACAATGGGCTATACTCTTTTGCAGGTATTGAAAACAAAGATTATATAGTTCAGGCTTTTCCAAATTTTGATCAGTACTCAAACTTGCCGGTTTATAATGGTGGAACTATAGGATGGGAGCAAGCAAATCCATTAACAGTTGATAATAACACACAAACTGTTGATATAAGTTTGCCCCCGGCAACCATAGCTACAAACGGGATTGGCTCAATTGGCGGAACAGTATTTTTCGATCACGATAGTTTGTACGAAGCCACAATTTTCGATAACGAATGGTTTGGAGGAGGTTCTTCTAAAAGCTCAAAAAGTTTTGTTGTAAGAAATATTCCGGTTTTTCTGCTCAATGATCTCGGAAATGCAGTTTCTTGTGTTTTAACAGATATTTATGGAAACTATCAGTTTGACGATTTACCTTATAATTTGTACTATGTAAATGTTGAAAAAGCAGGCTTTTCTGCAGAAGATGCAGAAGTAATTGTAAATGAAACAAATCCTCAGATAAACGATATTTCGTTTACAATAATTGAAACAGAAATTGTTCAGAATATTGATTCAAATCCAGTGGTTTTAGAAAATTCACTTTCAATTTATCCAAATCCGGTAAACGATTTCCTCAATATTGATTTTTCTATTAATGAAAATGCTATCATAACAATTTCAATTTTTGATTGTATTGGAAATGAAATAATTTCAGAAACAAGTAAAAAAACTAAGGGGGAACATTTTATTAAAATAAAAACAGAAGATTTCTCAAATGGAATTTATTTTGTGAAATATGAAATTGATAATTCAAAAGGTTTAGTACAATTATTTGTAAAATAGAAATTATACTATTTTTATTAATTTACATTTCATTTATCAAATGATTTAATATTTTTGTATTTTATTGGTCTTAATTATTGTAAAGTAAAAATTATGAATATACTAACAAAAATCAACAAAGTATGGCTTGGTAGAATTACTTTGGTATTAACATTTTCATTTATTAGTAATGGCACCTTTGCTCAACCAAATTGGACTTTTTCCACATCAGCAGTAAATCATACGATTCTCATTCAAGATATAATTCCACTGACAATAAATGGAAATCAAATTACCAGTGGGGATTATATAGGGGTATTTTTTGACTCGACCTATGGTGCCGGCTGTGGCGGATATATTGAATGGAATGGTAGTAATAGTGCCATAACAGCCTGGGGTATGGATGTAGGAGGTGACGGATTTATTGATGGAGAATCATTTAAATGGAAAATCTGGCAAGCCTCAACTAATCTTGAATTTGATGCAGTCCCGACATATAATACCAATACCACCGAATTTCCAGATTTAGGATTCTTTGCGGGTAATGGGATGAGTGCATTAACGTCTTTAGTTGTGAACTGCAATAGCATGATAGCAGGTTATATTTCAACTGGGACAAAACAATTAGTTTACTCTGCAATAGTAGTTTTGTATGAAATAACAAATAATGGTTATAAAGCTATAGATTATTTTTATTCAAATGATGGACACTATTCATTTGTAAATATGGAAAATGCAAATTATATAGTTCATGCCATTCCAAATTTCGAAATGTTTTCTTATTTGCCTGTTTATAATGGAAACAACAGAAGTTGGGAACAAGCAAATATTATTACAATTGACAATAGTTTACATGGAATTGATATAAATCTGCCCCCAACAAGTTTGAATGCAAATGGAATTGCTTCTATTAGTGGAACAGTATTTTTTGATCACGATAGCATTTACGAATCTGCAATTTTTGAAAACAATTGGTTTGGAGGAGGTTCAAAAAACACTTCCCAAAGTATAGCTGCAAGAAATATTACTGTTTTTTTACTTGATGATCTCGGAAATCCTATTTCATGTACACTAACAAATATTGATGGTAGTTATCAATTTGAAAATTTACCATATAATCTTTATTATATTAAAGTTGAACATGCCGGATTTTCTTCAGAAAATGCAGAAATTATTCTCTATGAAACTGAACCTGACGTAGATAGCATTTCATTTACTCTCATTAAAGACAAGATTGTACAAGATATTGGCACAATTTCCAATTCTGAAGATCAAGGATTTTTCATGTATCCAAATCCGGTAAACGATATTCTTAACATCAATTTTTCGATATCTGAAAATGCAAAGATAAGACTTTCAATTTTTAATTGTATTGGAAATGAGATATTTACTGAAAGCTACCAAAAAACAAAAGGTGAATATTCAATTAAGAAAAATGTTGAAGCTTTGTCAAATGGTATTTATTTTGTTAAGCTTGAAAAAAATAATAAAGTATTATCTTTTGGAAAGTTTATTAAATAGATAAACACATATTATCACAATTGCATTACAAAAATTATTAGATGCTTATGAATGAATTGTTAAGCTTTAAAAATAAATTGTATTAAACTTAGTTTCATCAACTAAACCAAAAATTATGAAAGCACAAATTTTTTCTAATAAGAAATTTTTAGGTCTAAAAGTTTTAGTATTATCACTTTTTCTATGTAATTCTTTTTCATTTTCGCAACCTAACTGGTCATATACTATTACAGAATACAACCACACCATTCTTATTCAAGACATTATACCGATTTTGATAAACGGTACACCAATCAGTAGTGGAGATTATATTGGAGTCTTTTTCGATTCAACAAATGGCACTGGATGTGGTGGTTATTTTGAATGGACTGGCATAAATAACTCAATAACCGCATGGGAGGTTGATGTTGGAGGAGATGGTTTTATTCTTGGCGAAACTTTCAAGTGGAAAATTTGGCAAGCCTCAACAAATACTGAGTTTCAAGCAATTGCTACTTTTGATTTGGATACTAACGCTTTTCCACATTCTAATTTATTCGCTCGGAATGGCATCAGTGCCTTAACTTCCCTTATTGTCGGGCCGGCTCCAACTTTGTTTTATATTAATCCAACAGACATAACTTGTTATGGAGATGTTGATGGTTCTGCCGAGGTTGTTACTATTTATGGTACACCTCCATATGATTATCTATGGTCGAATGGGGCAACAACAAGTAGTATCAATAATCTAAATTCCGGCTGGTATTATTTAACATTTACTGATTCTACCGGCACGTTTACTGATAGTGTTGAAATTATTGAACCTAATGAATTGCAGATAAATATTTCGATTTTAGACGTGAGTTCTCCCGGTGGCGCCGATGGAGAAATTAATTTACAAGTAACAGGGGGTACTCCTCCATGCTCATACCAGTGGTCTAATGGAGCTACATCATCAAATCTTACATCTTTATATGCAGGTAATTATTTATTCACAGTTACTGACTATAATGGATGTTTTCTATCTAACAGTGCAAGCGTAAATCAACCTTCATCAACAATCACAGGTCAGGTTTATACCAGCACTAAAGAGCTTGTACAATCTGTAGTCGTGATTTTGTATATTTCAACAAATAATAGTTTCAATGCAATAGACTATATATTTTCCACTAATGGACAATACCAATTTGCAGATATCCAATATAAAGATTATTTAATTCAAGCTATACCTAATTTTAGTTTATACTCATATTTGCCAACTTACAATGGTAATATACTAAGATGGGAGCAAACTACTCCTATTAGCATTGAGGATAGTTTAGAAATTGTCAATATTACTTTGCCTCATGCAACTTTAGCAACTAATGGGAATGGGACAATTAGTGGAACAGTATTTTTCGATCATGATAGTTTGTATGAAGCAAATATTTTCGATAATAACTGGTTTGGCAGATTAACATCAAAAAGTTCCAATAGCTTTACTGTAAGAAATATTCCGGTATTTTTACACGATGATCTTGGCAATGAAATTTTATGCACATTAACTGATATAAATGGAAACTATCAATTTACTGATTTACCCTACAATCTGTATTATATAAATGTTGAAAAAGCAGGTTTTGTTTCAGAAAATATCGAAGTAATTGTGAATGAGACAAATCCTGAAATTGGAGACATTTCTTTTACGATTATTGATAATGAAATCATTGAAAACATTGGTTCAAGCCCATCTTTTGAAGAAATGCAATTTTCAATTTATCCAAATCCGGTGAACGATTTTCTGAATATTGATTTTACAATTAATGAAAATGCTAGCATTAGAATTTCAATTTATGATTGCATTGGCAATGTAATAGCTTCAGAAACAAGTAAAAAAACTATGGGGGAACATTTTATTAAAATGAACACAGAAGATTTGTCAAATGGAATTTATTTTGTGAAATTTGAAATTGATAATTTAATATTTTCATTGAAGAAGTTTGTGAAATAAAAAAATGTAAGTAATCTGTGTCAGAAAATTAGAGTTATTGATAAGTTTAATCTGTGAAACTCGGTGTCTTTTTTGTGGTTCTTTTTGAAACTGCTATTACACAAAGTGACTCAAAGAACTACAAAGTTTATTAAAGATTTTGAAAGCCCATATATTCATTATTTTCAACACTGATTAGCTACGAAGAAATAATGTTCTAATACTTTTTTACATTTTCATATAAAACCAATTGCTGCCATCAAGCCAGAAAAAAGGAACTTAGATTTGTTACATGAAAATGGTTATAGGAACTTTAAGTGTTTCTATATCTGCAATAAAGCTATGTTTTTTTTTTAATTAGCCCATTTTAATAAATATTAACTTTTAGTAATAGACAAAATATCGTAATAAACTTTAGCTTGCACAATTTTTGTTATTGCGAAAAAATATATTTTTGTGAAGTTTTTGAAATAATAGATAGTATGAAAAAGTATTTTATAGTAATTGGTTTGGTTTTGGCATTTATAAGCAGTTCAGCTCAAATTCTGGAACCTGTGAAGTGGAAATTTTCTTCTGAGCAAATAAATGAAAAAGAGGTAGTTTTAATTTTCAAAGCAGATATTGAAAAAAAATGGCACTTATATTCTCAAAATATTGAAGAGGGTGGGCCAATACCTACCGGATTTTTTTTCGACGAATCGACAGATTATGAACTTGTCGGAAAAGTAATCGAAAAAAGTAAGGCTACAACAGAGTTTGACAAAAGTTTCAAAATGGATCTTGCTTATTTTAGCATTGAAGCCATATTCGAGCAGAAGGTCAAAATTCTTACTGATAAGCCATTTGCTGTAAAGGGTTTTATAGAATTTATGGTTTGCGACGATGAGCGTTGTCTTCCGCCTGCCGAAGCTGAATATGAATTCGCATTCAATGCAAATGGCGAAATTCAAGCAGAGCAAAGTTCCATTTCGCATGAAAATGAAGCAAGTAGTAAAAAAACAGAAAGTCAAGTGCGGGAGCCGGAAATTGTTGAGATTGAAAACCCACTTTCCGGCAACGACTCGATTTGGTTACTTTTTTGGTTTTCCTTTGGTGCAGGGCTACTGGCAATTCTCACACCTTGCGTTTTTCCTATGATACCTATGACTGTAAGCTTTTTCATGAACAATAGCAGTAAGGCGAAAGGACGTTTTCAAGCTACAGTTTACGGTGTTTCAATCATTGCAATTTATACTGTTATCGGAACTATTGTTGCAGTTACTCTTGGAGCAAATTTTGCTAACTGGCTCAGTACTCACTGGTTGCCAAATGTGTTGTTCTTTTTAATTTTTGTGATTTTTGCGGCTTCATTTCTTGGCATGTTCGAAATTACCCTTCCAAGTTGGATGATAAATAAATCTGACCAGCAAGTTGACAAAGGCGGAATTTCAGGATCGTTTTTTATGGCATTCACATTAGTTTTAGTTTCATTTTCGTGTACAGGACCAATAGTTGGAGCAATTTTGGTGCAGTCGGCAGGTGGCGATGTGCTTGAACCAATTGTCGGGATGTTTGGATTTTCATTAGCATTTGCTTTGCCTTTTACACTTTTCGCCTTATTCCCGTCGTGGTTGAGCAATCTTCCCAAATCGGGTGGCTGGCTCAATTCTGTGAAAGTTGTTCTTGGTTTTCTTGAATTAGCTCTTGGGCTGAAATTTTTAAGTATCGCCGACCAAACTTATCATTGGGGAATTCTTGACAGAGAAGTTTATCTTGCTTTTTGGATAATAATCTTTTTATTGATGGGAGTATATTTACTTGGTAAATTAAAATTTAGTCATGACAGCGATTTGAAATATTTGAGTTTCCCACGTCTAATGTTAGCAATAATTACTTTTACTTTTGTTCTTTATTTATTCCCAGGAATGTTTGGTGCTCCTTTAAAAGCACTTTCGGGATATTTACCTCCTCAAACATCACACGATTTCGATTTGCATGGGATAATTCGCGATAATGCAAAAATTTCTGGAACTTCCGAGAAATCGAGTATTTGCGATAGTCCAAAATATCACGAATTTCTTCATCTACCGCACGGATTGGAAGGATATTTCGATTACGAACAAGGATTGGCTTGTGCCAAAGAACAAAACAAACCAATTTTTATAGATTTCACCGGGCATGGTTGCGTAAATTGCCGTGAAATGGAATCAAATGTTTGGTCGGAACCACGTGTTCTGCAAAAACTGAAAGAAGAATTTGTAATTATTGCACTATATGTCGATGACAAAAATAAACTGCCTGAAAATGAGTGGATAAAATCTTCTTACGATAGTAAATTGAAAAAAACAATTGGTAAGATTTATGCCGATTTTCAAATTTCCCAATTTAATGTAAATGCACAACCATATTATGTTTTACTCGATAATAAAGGAAATTTGAGCGATTCTGGACATATCAGGAAAAACCTGCTTACAAAACCTCGTGCTTATAATCTTGATGTCGATCTTTTTGTGGACTTTTTGGACGATGGTTTGAAGGAATTTAATGAAAGACAATAGGAAATAAAAAATAAAAAATAAAAAATTAGAAGTGAGCAAGTATTCGCATATTAAACAACTGGCTATCAATACCATTGAAGAGGAAGCACAAGCTGTAAAAAAACTTGCGAATTATATCGACGATGATTTTGCAAAAACTGTGGAAATAATTTTCAATAGTAAAGGTAGAGTAATTATTACAGGAATTGGCAAAAGTGCTATTATCGCTTCCAAAATTGTAGCAACACTAAATTCGACCGGCACACCTGCAATTTTTATGCATGCTGCCGATGCCATTCATGGCGATTTGGGGATTGTACTGGAAGACGATATTGTAATGTGTTTGTCGAAAAGTGGGAATACACCGGAAATAAAAGTTTTGGTTCCATTGATAAAAAATCTTGGAAATAAACTTGTAGCTTTAGTTTCTAATACAGATTCTTTTTTGGCAAAAAAAGCCGATTATGTTTTAAAAGCAACAATAGAAAATGAAGCTTGTCCTAACAATTTAGTGCCAACTTCGAGCACTACCGCTCAGCTTGTAATTGGAGATGCATTAGCCATTTGTTTAATCGACCATAGAAAATTTTCAATAAACGATTTTGCAAAAACGCATCCTGGAGGTTCCCTTGGCAGAAAACTGTATATGCGAGTAAGCGATTTGTTTGTTCACAATGAAGTTCCTAAGGTTAATCTAAATTCGATAGTAAAGGATGTTATTATGGAAATTTCATCGAAAAGACTTGGTGCAACGGCAGTTTTAGACAATTCTGAAAATCTTATTGGAATAATTACTGACGGTGATATTCGGCGAATGTTAGAAAAAAATGAATCGATAGAAAAACTTACTGCCAAAGATATTATGTCGGAAGCTGCAAAAACTGTTGAGCCACATGCAATGGCAAGCCGTGCTTTCAATTTGATGGAGCAAAACAATATAACTCAGCTAATTGTAGCAGAAAATGGTAAATATCTTGGAATGATTCATTTGCACGATATTTTAAAAGAAGGTATAGTATAAATAAGTCAAAATAGACGAAACAAATACTTTAAAAGTTTTATGGAGAACAGACAAAATATTGAAGAAAATGAAATGTCGTTTCTGCAACATCTTGAAGCTCTGCGTTGGCATTTGGTCAGGAGTGTTTTAGCCGTTATGGTTTTAGCAATTACAGCATTTGTTTTTCATAAAATAATTTTTGACGAAATAATAATCGCTCCCAAAACTCCCGAATTTTTCACGAATAGGCTTTTATGCCAATTTGGAACATGGGTTGGGGTGGAAAAATTATGCATAAATAGGCAACCTTTTGATATTATTAACATAAAAATGGCTGGGCAATTTTCTACCCATATTATGGTTTCATTGGTTCTTGGTCTTGTTATTGCATTTCCTTATATTATCTACGAAGTATGGTCTTTCATTAAACCCGGATTACGTAAATCGGAAAGGAAAAAATCGAGAGGCGGTATTGTATATAGCTCTCTTCTTTTTTTGCTGGGTGTTGCATTCGGATATTATATAATTGTTCCGTTATCAGTTCATTTTTTAGGATCTTATACAGTGAGCGAACAGGTGAACAATCAGATAAATCTGAGCTCGTATATATCAACTGTAACATCAGTAGTTTTGGCAAGTGGTGTGATTTTCGAGTTACCTATTTTGGTTTTTTTTCTAAGTAAAATTGGTTTGGTAAGCCCCGAATTTTTGAGAAAATATCGTAAGCATTCGTTAATAATTATTCTTGCATTATCGGCAATAATTACACCTCCCGACATTTTTTCTCAGGTTTTGGTTTCGGTTCCATTGTTGATTTTGTACGAAGTTGGAATTGCAATTTCTAAACGTGTAACAAAAAAGTCTGATGAAATTTTAGAATCATGAAATTTTCCGGCTATTTTGCTATAATTTCATTTCTGTACTTGTTTTGCTTTAATGCCCCAATTTCTAAATTAATAATTCAAAAAAACAGAAAATTGCAATTCATTTTAAATTCATAAGAATATATAAGCATGAAAAATTCTCTTTTTTACTTCTTCCTTCTGATAATTAGTATTAGTAGCTATGCTCAGGATACAATTTCAGTGCAAACCCTGACATTCAATGACATTACCAATCGAAGAGATATTTACAAATTTCCGGATGATACAACTCAGTTTAAAAAGATTTTAATGTATTACACTTTAAAATGCGATGCTGCAACCACGCAAGATCAATATGATTGCGGCGAATGGGATTATTTGACATATACAACAGTTTACGATAATCGAGGGATTTTGGATTCTACATATAATTCTGCTAATAGTTTTACTGTAAATGGCTCAACTCCTGATAGTTTTGCTTTGTCAAATTCAGTTTTATGGGATTATTTTCAATCATGGCAATACAACATTTCTCACATTGATACTATGAGTTTCGATACTGCAATTATTGGAAGTGGAGTTGATACTTGCAACATATTTAATGCAGAAAATGCCAGCAGTAAATTTCAATATTTATATTCTGCATCAGAACTAATTGCAGCGGGCTTAGATTCTGGAGATATTAGTGGTCTCAGATTATATTCTTTATCAAGTAGCGGCTCTATTGAAAAACTTAGAATCAAAATGAAGAATGTGAATCTTAATTCTTTATCAACAGATGAACTGCAAGATTCCTTACAAACGGTGTTTTATAGCAATGTTCAGATTAACCAAGCTGGCTGGATTGATTTTCAGTTTCATGAGGTTTTTAATTGGATAGATACGCTTTCGGTGGTAGTTGAACTTAGCTACGAAGGACAAGGCTCAAATCCTATATTAATTGCAAGTCAAGCAAATTCTGTAAATTCAGGAATATTTTCTTCAGGAATAAATTTTGTTCAATCTCAAAGCTCGGGAGGATCTTATGTAGATTTTGGAAATGGAGCTCAACAAATTGGTAGTAGCCCAAGAACTTACGAGATGTGGGGATATACCAACGCTTTCAATAATGGTGGGCTTTTTCAGGGAGGAATTACTGGCTCTACTTCAATGGATTTTTCTCTGCGAACATTAAGTACTCTTGATAAATGGAGAGTGCAGACCTGGGGTTCCGGCGAGTTTGATATTACAATTTCTGGTTCAAGTAAAAGCTGGCATCACTATGCCATGAGTTACGATGGCGATACTTTAAAATTCTTTTACGATGGAGAATTGGTAGGGAAGGAGGAAGCCTCCATAAATACAGATAGTCACGAACTCTGGACTGGAAGATGGAGCTCATATTATTTCAATGGAAAAATTGACGAATTTAGGGTTTGGAATACAGCTTTGCCAGATAGTATTATTCGAAGCTGGAGGAACAAAAAAATTGATAATTCGCATCCAAATTACAACAATTTGCAGGCTTTGTATAATTATAATGATGGTTTGGTTTCAACAGTTGCTGACGAAAGCCCAATCAATCAGGTTGATGGAAAGTTAAAGGGAGCAGCATGGAGAAATATTGTACGTGCCGAAAATCTTTTTAATGGTTTCAACGAAAGCCAAACTCGTCCAAATTTAATTTTTGAACAAGGTATTTATACATCTACTATCGACTCCCTTGCTGTACTTGATAGTGTAATGAGAAATCCAACACTTGTTTATTATAGAAATAATCCGAGTTTGCCTTACCAAATTACTGAGGATATAGAAAATCATCCAAATTTGATAACTGACACAGCCATTGTTTGGGATGCAGGAGATTACTGTTATACTTACGATTTGTATAGCGGAGAAGTTATAGATTCTTGTCTTTTTCAGGCCGATTCAATAATTTATAAAGAAAGCAAAATTTGGTACTCATCTTTGGTTCAGTACGAAATTGCACGCTATATAACTCCTTATGGAAAATATATGACCTTAGGACCAAATGGTAAAACCTGGATTTATGATGTTACTGATTATCGACATATTTTGGTTGATTCAGTTGATATTTCGGCAGGAAACCAGCAAGAACTAATAGATTTGCGTTTCGAATTTATTAAAGGTGAACCAGAAGCTGATGTTCTAAAAGTTAGTCATATTTGGCATGAAAATCGTAAATCGATAAGGTATAAGTATTTAAGCGATGATTCTCAATTAAGTAATACCTCCGTTCCTTTAGTAGCCGGCAGTAATATTTATAAAGTGAAGACAAGACTTACAGGTCATGGGCATAACAGCAACGATGCCACTTATCCTCACTGTTGCGAATGGAAGGACAACACTCATTATTTATCAGTCAATGGAATTGATGTAGCAGATTGGCACATATTTAAATATAACGATTGTGCATTAAATCCTGTTTATCCACAGGGTGGAACATGGCCTGGTGCTCGCGAAGGATGGTGTCCCGGCGACATTGTTCACGATGTAGAATTTAATATTTCATCATACATAAATTCAGATTCTGTCGATATTGACTATAGCATCACAGCTGTTCCGGCTGATAATGAGGGTATGGGAAATGGAAATTATGTTATTGCAATGCAACTAATTCAATATGGCAATGCAAAAGATGAGTACGATGCTGAACTTTATGAAATTATGGCTCCAACAGATGCCGACTATTATGCAAGGAAAAACCCAATGTGTTCGGAGCCTTTAGTTGTAATTCGTAACAATGGTTCACAAATTCTGAGCAATGTGGATATTGAATATAAAGTTTCGGGCGGACCTACGAAAACTTTTTCCTGGACGGGAAACCTCAAATTTGGAGAAAAAGATATTGTTGAACTTCCTGTTAATGATGAAAGTTTTTGGTATGGAGATGGTCAGAACATATTTTCAGCAAGGGTGCTAAATCCAAATGGACAGCAAGATCAAGATACTGAAAACGATATGATTTCAAGTCATTATAATATGCCTGATGTGTATGACCAACTGATTGTAGTATGGTTTAAGACAAATGATTTTGCAAATAGCAATTCTTATACAATTAAAGACATAAATGGAGATACCATTATTTATAGATATGGGCATATTGCTGATACATTATATAAAGATACTCTTCATTTTGTAGAAGGATGTTATACTTTGGAATTGTTGGATAAAGATAACGATGGGCTTAGCTATTGGGCTAATCCTGACCAAGGTGAGGGCTATTTTTGGATCAGGAAAATAAATAGTGTAAATCTGAAAGTTTTTGATCCGGATTTTGGGCATAGTTTACGATATTCTTTCTCCTATGGAGAAATTGCCAATGTAGAGCCTATAGATTTAGAAGAGGAGATACTTTTGATTTATCCAAATCCTTCGAAAGGAATTTATAATATTCAGGTAGAAGGACTTTATGGAGAATCCAGACTGGAAATTTATAATCAGCAAGGCAGCTTGATTCAAAATCATAAATTGATGTTAGGCAGAGGTTTTGAGCAAAAAATTGACTTAAGTAAAGAAACTGCCGGTATTTATTTATTAAAATTGTACAACGAAAAAAAGGTTTTTGTTAGGAAGGTGATTAAGCATTAGTTTATTTTATATTTTTGCTTGACATTTAAATGATTAACTTTTCAGGAGGTTATATATTTGAAATTATTCTATATTTATAATTTTACTAATAATAAAATTTCATATTATAATATTCAGCTACTAAAGTAATTAATTAGCGGGATAAGTCAAGCTAACAAAATTCGTCATCTTTACCTGATAGCCTTCGCCCGGAATCATATTTCCAATATTATTGACATTATAAACAGGCCAAAAAACTTCTCCTAAACCATTTTTTACCAATACAATTTCGTTTACTA
>JABHKC010000069.1 GCA_018692315.1 Bacteroidota bacterium
GAGACTTTCACTCTCTGGAAATATTTAATGCCTACCCAAATTGAATATCAATTTTTATTTTCAAAAAATAATTTGTATTTTTCAAATTTTTCTTGAACATCAAGGTGGGTGTCCGCATACGCTTATGCTGGGCACACACATAATTTAAAACTCAATTGAGCGGAAGTATCCATACATTATAGCTTCAAAAAAAATGCGAAAAAAATATCAACTTTTTCGCATTTTTTTTTGGCTCAACTGAGCCTTAAATCCTATGATGTTAAACAAAACCCAGACCAGCTAATTCGGTAAAAATTCCATAAAATCATCTTTATTAATTTCTTAAAATGTAAAGATAGAAAAAAATGAACTTACAGCAAAAGCATTGTAATAAATTTTAGACAAAAAAAAGAACTTTTAATTGCTATTAATTAAGAAATTCATTTTATTGGAAAGCAAATCGGGAATTCCACCTTTCTACAAAATCCCCAAATTAATAAAATTACATATAGGGAAAGACATAGTCAGTAAGCAGGTTGGCTTGGGTTTAGTTCAATCGCGATTTTTCATTGGGACTGAATCAGGCTCAGCAGTTTCTCGCAGTTTTTATATTCTTAGGTGCTGTAAGGCATTTTTTTCCTGTTCATCATTCTATAAATCTCTTTCAATTCTTCTTTTCTGTTTTTGTCAAGTCCATGCCATCTAATTCCTTGTATTGCTCCTTCAAGTGCATAAAGCATATTTAGTGGTTTTAAGAAAACGTCAAATACTGCGTTACTCTTGCTTTTGAATCAGTCATTTACAAAAGTAAACTCCTTATTTTCAAAAGCTTCAAAAGCCTTGTCTTTGACGCTTTCTTAATAACCACTCAAAAATTGATAGTTTTCTTAGAGGCACTATTTAAACAAGCACCACTATTTTCAATGCTTGCAATTTTGATTATTGCATTCTCACTTCCTAATTGTTTTAAGTCTTGCTCATTTTCTACCCCTATCAAACTCAATTTGTCTGCAAGAGTTTTTCCAATATTGGGTAAATTAGTCAGATTTTCCATTACTATTTTTTTCGCTGGCATTTAATTAAAAAACATTCTAACGGTGGCTCATTTTCAATATGTTTAATTGGTTCATCAATTTCTTCAAATGATATTAAACCAAAATCAAAGAACTCCTGTTTTATTGATTTTTCATCGTAAAAGAATACTTTTAACCCATTCTGAATTTTAAACCTGTCTTTGCTTAGTTTTTCCCCTTCACCAAACAGATTTGATTTTTTTGAAACTACAACAAAAAACATATAACCGTCAGGCGATAACTGGTTATAGCAATTCAGTATAAAAATTTTTCTTTCATATTTATTTAGCAAATGGATTAATGAATAGCAGAAGATGCCTTCATATTTCTTTTTATCAAATGGCATTTCAGTAACAGAACCACAATATATTTGAATGTCCTTTGAAACATATTTTTGAGCTAATTCTATAGCTGATTTTGAAATTTCTATGCCAGTTACATTGATACCATTATCGCAGAACACTTTTGCATTTCTTCCATAGCCAAAACCCGGTATTAAAATGTCAGAAACATTGTGTTCAAGAAAGAAATCTTTAATAAGAATAGCTGAATTAGCAGGCTCTTGCCCCCATATCATTTTTTCACTCTTAAATATTTCTTCCCAAAATTCACTCATATTAAATTAATTTTCATCAAAACTTTCCAGAACCAAAAGCAAATATTTTAATGCAGCTTTCATTCCTATATAAATCAATTGCTAAGTTTTATTGTCTAAACCTTCGTCTGCAATCAATGATTGAATAAAGCCAGCATAAGCTTTTTGAATATCAGGGGCTTCATCAACAAATTTTTGTAATAGATTATTATTAATCTTCTTAACTTTTATTTAATTTCTTAATTTTTCAAGAGTTGTTGGATTGTAATTAACTTTTGAAATAGTATTTGTAAAAAATATAGCATCAAATGATTTCTTTGGAATACAAGTCATTTCAAAACCTTGAGCACGAATTACTTTGTCTGTATTTAGCCATTTTTCAACAATCTTATTTTCTGAATTTCCTTTTAAATTGAGTATGAAGTAGTCCGTTTTTAATTTTGCTAATGTTCCGTCTATAGTATATGGTTCTGCAGGCTCAAAAGTTAAGTTTTGTTCTTGAAACTCACCTTGATTAAATGAAGCACCAATAGAAACCATATTATCACCAAATTTTTGATTTAAGATATCTCCCATTCCTTTTATTTCATTTTCAGGCATCACAGACATAGTAAACTCTGATTTGCCAATATGAACATTATGAGCCCAAAGGATAATTTTTTTATTTCTCTCTTTTATCCAGAAAGTAATATTAGCCATTGCATTCTCTCGAATTAAACCCATTTTTAATCTATCAGTCTCTGAAAACATCTTATTTGCTTCGTTGGCTGAATATGAAAGTTTTAAAATCCATTCATATTCGTTTTCTGATGACTTAGCAATATAATTTTCTTTGTCTTGCTTTATATGCTTAAATAACCCATTGTAATTTTTTCCAAGAATTTGTTTTTCATCTTCAGGCAATTCTGAAAAGCGTTGCTGTGTTGTTTGCCATTGATTGTCTTCAATTATTCTACGACCAAAATTTTTGTTTTTAATTTGTTCGAAATATGGCTCATCTATTTTCTTAATGTATTCAAATATTTGTTCAAGACCATTGTTTGGTGCAACAATATCAATTCCGTAGAAATTCACTTTATTGCCAATTTCCTGACCTTTGTTATGTTCATATAACCAAATCAATATATTTTTCATTTCCTGTGTATCCCACAAAAACCAGCCTGGCATATTCGACATTAATTCATCAATATTCCCATTTCCATTTAGAATATAGTCGTTAATTTTATTTGAGTAAGGTAAACTTGCCTCTAATACAAAGCTTGTAAAATTCATTTCCTCGACGAGATACTTTATAAAACGATGTTTCAATTGAAATTGCTCATGTATATCGTGGCGACTTTCTCCAAGGCAAACAACTTCTGCATTTCCAACAATTTGGTTTAATATATGCAAATCGTCTTGCTTTTGCGTTAGTTCTAATGTCTCTATTTTCTGTGAGTTTTTTAAGGCCCATTCCGAAAATTTGTCATCCATTTCTTGTGAAGATGAATTATTGCAACTTGCTGTTACTAATAAAATCAAGAATATTATTGAAAATCGTATCATTATAATTTCTTTTTATGAGGTTTTAAATTTCAATATTTTTCCAAGCAGGGAATTTTTTCAAACTTTCTTTTGCCATTTTCTCGGCTTGCTCTTCTCCAAAATCATTGGTTTTAATGATTAAGCTTTTGAAATCAGTCACTTTTTCAAGGTATGATTTTAGATTTCCATGATTATCCGTGCAATGTTTACAATATTTGTTTTCTGGCTTTTCACATCCAAAATCTTCAATGCTCTTCATTGGCATTCCGCAACTTTCACAAATTTTTGATACCATAATTTATTTTTTTAAAAATTAGTAAACTTAATAATAACAAATATGAGAAAAAAAGTTGTTTAAAAAATTTGGAGTGTTCGTTTCTTTGTTACATCATATGCCATACAGAAATTAATAGTTATTATACTTTCTGTCAAACTATCTTTTTCTTTTATAATGATTCTGAACAATATCACCCAAAAATACCTTAGATTCAACATGTTTGAATTCTAATTTATCAGGCAATTCGGAAAAAAGTGTAGCTCCTCCACCTAACAAAATTGGGATAGTAGTAATAATAAGTTCATCAATATGGTCTTCTTTCAGAAAACTCTGAATTGTGCTACCTCCGTCAATATAAAGTCTATCGTATCCTCTTTGATTTAATTTTTTTACGACATTGATTATAGAACCTTTTACTAATCCTACTTCATTTTCGTAGTTTGCAGGAATTATTTCCAAACTTCTGCTCAACACAAAAACAGGCTTGCTATATGGCCAGTCAATATCAAAATTACAAACTGCTTCAAATGTTTTGCGTCCCATAACAATGGCATCGATACCTTTCATAAATAGTTCGTATCCCATATCAATTTCATCAGGATTTGAGATAGAATTTAACCAATCTAATCCGCCATTTTTGTCAGAAATATAGCCATCTAAACTTTTTGCAATAAATACTGAGTTTTTTTTAATCATATTCTCTTTTATCTTTCAAACATTATCACACATTTATGAAGTTTTAGATATTCATGAATTATTCAGTTTAATAATTAAGCCTTCAAATCTCTCTTTTTCAATATAAAAACTATACCAAACAAATAAACTGCAAACCAGCCAAAACTTATAATCAATGCTTTTATCGAAACATTATCATTAATTTCGCTAAAAATATAGCGTCCGAATGGGATATCTATCAGATTGTTCATCGATTTTATGGGGAAATATTGAACTATTGTGGGCATTATACCATTGCGAAAATATGGTGCATTTTCGAAAATTGCAACTACTATCGGCTCAAACATTAAGCTGTAGAGAAAAAGAGCAACTATCACAAATCCAGACTTTTTTATGATTAATGATAATAAAAATGCCATGGTGCAAAACAAAATTATTTGATAAAAATACACTGCAATAAATTCAAGTTCGTCGAAGACAAATTTTATTCCCCAAACATGCGAATAAATTGCTCCATCAATAATTCCAAGTAAAAACAAAAATGCAGTACTTAATAGTGCAAGACAAACAATAAGCATCATTTTGCTTGCGATATACTCATATTTACTAATTCCATCAATTATGTTTTGGCGTAAGGTGTTGTAAGTAATATCATTATTTATTGAAATTATCACGATAAATACCAATAATATTATTCCGAATGAAGCAAGGTAAGTAATATTTTGCCATATATCCGGGAAATCGTAAATAGGCAATATCGTAGGATCTATTCCTTTAAAATCTACTCCCTCTTTTTTTAGCCATTCTAAGAAAAAGCCTCCTCCTGCTGCAATCACTACCAAAGCCAAAAGGTACATGCCCAATAAAATCCAAAAAACCTTATAGTTTCGTAACTTCAGCCATTCTAATTTTAGTGTTCTAATCATTCTCTTTTAAGATTTTAAGAAATTCTTGTTCGAGCGAATTTGTATGTGTAACCAATTTTTGCAGAACTACACCATTTTTAAAGCAGAAAGAATTTACATCTGCAACCTTAAAATTTTCCTTTAGGCTGCAAAAAAGACTATTTGTATTTTTTTGAATATCTTCCATACCTTCGAAGGAATTCAGAATTTCTGACAATTCTTGAAGATTTTCGCTACTCACTTCTATTCTATTAATTTCGTTCAAAGTGTCTTCAACTTTTCCTTCATGTAGCTTCATACCTTTACGTAACACACAGAAATGTGTACAGACTTTTTGTACCTCATCTAATAAATGGCTTGCCATAATTATAGTTTTCCCCTGTGTTGCAATTTCTTTAATCAGGCTACGAACTTCGGCAATTCCTTCAGGATCGAGGCCATTTGTAGGTTCGTCGAGAATTAGTACAGGCGGGTTTGATAATAATGCAGCTCCGATTGACAGTCTTTGTTTCATTCCAAGGCTGTATGTTTTATATTTATCGTGTTGGCGTTCGTGCAAACCAACTGTCTTTAGAACTGAATCAATTCCGGCCTTGCTACACTGTTTTATATGTGCAACAATTTTCAGATTTTGAACAGCCGTTAGGTATGGATAAAAACTTGGAGTTTCAAGAATTGCACCAATTTTTTTCCGAGCTTCAACATTTGGCACATCAGAAAACCATTTAAAACTTCCTTCGCTCGGTGCAATCACGTCAAGTATCATTCCAAGGGTTGTGGTTTTGCCACTTCCGTTTGGGCCTAAAATTCCATAAACCTGGCCTTGCAAAACTGTAAGGTCGAGCTTGTTAAGTGCTTGAATTTTTCCGTACTTCTTTGAAAGTTGATGTGTTTCAAGAATTTTATTTGGCATAGGGCGAAATTATTGAGTAAACATTAAACATTTCTCCCTGACTGATACTTTGCACAAGTGTTGGAATTTTTTGAAAGCCAATTTTGCCAATTATGTAAAAAGCAAATATTTCTTCCTTATTCCTAAAAACACCAACAAATTCGCTCTGCTGGTCTTCTTTTCCGTAGATATAAAAATTGGTGTCGCCGCCTTGCATAATTGCATATTCCTCAAAAGCATTTTTTTGGTACTTTGCAATCATTTGCAGATATGATTTTTCAGCTATAGAAGCAGAATCGAGAGTGTATATTAAGATTTTTTTGATATTCTCAACCATATCGTAGTAGTCCTTGTTTTTTGCCAAATTGAGCATTCGCAAAGTGCTTGGATAAAAGCAATAATCCTTTCTGCTGCTCGAATCGGCATAAGATTTTATTATGTCTTCCTGAGCAAACAGAGGCTGGAATAATCCTGTTAAAAGGATAAATATCAATAATTTACTTTTTTTCAACGCTGTCAATTTTCGTTAAATTTTCCAAACCATGAATTTTCATAGTTCTGGCAATTTTAGAAATATTTTTCAAATCAATTTCGCCAAATAAACTCAATAGCACGAAATTCTTTTTTCCGCCGACTACCATAATTAATTCCTCAATTATTCCATTTTCCTCTTTTATAGAAAATTTCATATTCTCTTTGGCATCTTCAACTGTCATTAATTCTTCGTAGCCATTTTTGTCGATATCTGTGCAAGCTTGCTTATAAAGTTTTTCGGCATCACCAACGCTATCCGAAGCAATTATTTTCAAACCTTTGATTTTACTTATTGCCTCTAAAAAATCTTTTTCGGCTTCACCGTCTGACTCAAGTTCTGTAAATAAAGAGAACATTTTGCTATTTACTGAAACTTTTGTAAAATTTTCGTTTTCGGCATATTCGCTAAAATACTTAGCAATAAGGCTACTTTGTGTCATTCCTGCCATTGAAAATAGCACTAATCCAATAATCAATAATTTAGTTTTCATAATAATGATTTTTTAATTGTTAATTGTTAATTGTTAATTGTTAATTGTTAATTGTTAATTGTTAATTTTTCTCTGATATTAATTTTTGAGCTTCGCTGAATTTTTCCAAATTATCTGCAATAACCTCAGCTTTATTCATTTTTGTTGAAATTGTGAGAAGTGCCTGACGTGTTATTTTGTAGGCTTGCTGAGGGTCTTCAATTGCAAATTTGTCCTGTGTTTTCGATATTTGCAATAAAAATACTCCACTAATTATCCCAATAGAAATAGCCGCAGCCATAAGCCATTTAGGGAAAGATACTCTCTTGCCGGGCTGTTTAAAAACATAAGGCGATTTTTGCGTTGCTTTTTGTTGCAAATATTCAAAATACATTGCCTCATTAGCTTGCGATTTTTCTTTTGAAAAGTAATCTTTCAGGATTTTTTCTTCGGCTACAGAACTTAAGCCAGCCCAATATTTTTCTTTCAATTCATTAATTTGCGATTCCATATTGTTCAATTTTTTGCATTTCTAATCTAATTTTTGCTCTTGTTCGGTGCAAAGAAACTTTCACTTCACTCAAACTAAGACCTAAAATTTCGGCAATATCCTGATATGCCATTTCCTCGACTTCACGCAAGTGAAAAATTTCTTGTTGTTTTTCCGAAAGCGATTTAATTATTTTATTCAGCCAGTGTTTATAGTCATTTTCCAGCAATTCAGAGTCGGCACTTCTTGAGTCTGTCTTCGACAATTCTTTTTCGCCAACCAAAGAAAATCTATTCATTTTCACCCAATCGTAGCACTGATTTCGTGCAATTCGCATTGCCCACGATTCAGGACTATGAATTTCAGCCAACTTTTTCCGATTGTTCCAAATCTTCAATAAACAATCTTGTACAACATCGGCTGCCGTTTCACTGTCTTTTAGTATCGAAAAAGCGTATCTATACATCTTTTCAGAAACAGGCATTATATATTTTTCAAACTTTTCTTTCGACATTTCAAAAGGGAGACGATGGCTGTATATAAAAGTTACAGAACTATAATTTTTAATTTACATTTTTTCAAATTCATGCTTTGATTCAATAAAAATGCTGTATAAAAACTAAAGTTTTTCAAACAAATATCTTCGGGTAATGTATCGAACCGGATACCAGGCTGCCATAAAACCAATCGCAACTACGGTAATGAAAGTATATGTAAAATCCTGAAAAATTATCTTTACCGGATAAGCATGAGTTATCATCGATTCTCCGCTGTAGAGTTCTATCAGCCCAAATTTTATTTGAATATAACAAATTACTCCGCCAAGAAATAGTCCAAAAATTGCACCCAGAATTGAAATTAACCAACCTTCCAATAGAAAAATCCTCTTTATGGTTTTAAGGTTTGCACCCAGATTTCGCAAGGTTGCGATGTCGTGCTTTTTGTCAATCACCAACATTGTGAGCGAACCAACAACATTAAAGGAAGCTATGAGTAGAATAAATGTAAGAATGACAAATGCCATCAATTTTTCCGATTTTATGGTTTTATAGATTAGTTCTTGCTGTTGGTATCTGTTTTTTACGACAAATTTATCACCAAGAATTTCTTCAATTCTTTTTTGTAACAAATCTTTATCAATTCCAGATTCAATTTTCAATTCAATTCCGGTAATTTCATTTTTGTAATCGTATAAATTTTCGGCAAATTCGATTGGTACAACAATATATTTTGAATCTATTTCTTGCTGAATAGAAAATATTCCTGACGGAAAAATATATGATTTTTTTGTGGCATCGTTCAAATTCAATCGAGGAGTTTTAGACCTTTTTGGCACATAAACAACTATTGGATTTGTAAAACTAAGACCTAATGAAAGTTTTCGAGCAATTCCGTATCCAACTACCGCAAGACTGTTTTCTCCATGTTTAAGCAGAAATTTTCCGTCAATCATCATACTATCTATCCCGGTCATTTCAGAAAACTGATTTCCTACTCCTTTTATGCTTGCAAATTCTTCCTTGTCGCCATATTTCAAAAGTGCATTTCCTTCAATAATTTCTGAAAAATGGACAATACCCTCCATTTTTTTTATCTTTTCAAAAACTGCATTCTCGCTATCGAAGGTTTTTCCTTCGGCAATTGTTATTTTTAAATCTGGATCGAAAGCAGAAAACATTGACTTAATGAGGTCTTCTAAGCCATTAAAAACCGAAAGTATTACAATCAAGGAAATAGTGGTAATGCTTATTCCAGCAACAGAAACTGCAGAAATAATATTGATAATATTAGTTGATTTCTTGGAAATTAAATATCGTTTTGCAATATATAAAGGGAAATACATTTAATAATTATGAAATTATATATGTTATTGGTTTTGAAAAGTGGCTACCATAAGCCGAAACTTGCTACTTACAAACTGAAACAAATAATTCTAATCTAATAAATCCTCAATTCTCTGAGCATAATCCTGACTATCATCGTGAAAAAATGCAATTTCCGGAACTTTTCTCAATTGAAAACGAATTCGCTGTGCAAGAAAGTGACGAATTGAACGAGAATTTTCATTGAGATAGGGCAGCAATTCTTCGCTTTTTGAAGATGGAAAAATGCTTACATATACTTTTGCGTACGAAAAGTCAGGACTTATGCGAATTATTGTTACAGTAATCATGCCTCCGGATGTAAACGATTTGCCTTCTTTCAAAAAGATTTCGCCAATTTCTTTTTGCAGGAGCCTTGCTATTTTATTCTGTCGAATCGAATCCATTATATTTATTGTTTTAATATATTTTTTTGTGCAAAGATACCAAATTCTTTTTATCGGTATTGAATAGCAAAATATCACATTCTGCAATTATTATTGAGCTCTATTTTAGTGAATGAGCGGTTTTATCAAAAAAACCAAAAAAAATATTTTATATGTGAATAAATCATAATCTATTTATTGATTAATTGATACTTTTGCAATTAGTAAAATTAGTAATCTAAAAATTAAATATTGACAAGATGAATATTCAAGCAAACTTAAAGAAAGTAGTTGATGCTCACAGTAATGTGTTTTCAAATATTCCGAGAGAAGAAATAATTCAAGCAGTAGTTGATAATAGAGAAGCGATTGTTTCGGAATCGGGTGTTTTAGCAACATGGACACCTAAAGAATCGACTGGAAGAAGCCCAAAGGATACGGTTTTAGTAAAACGTATTTCGAGCGAAAAAAATGTTGATTGGAATTCTCCTAACAACATAGCTATTTCTGAAGAAACCTTTGATTTAGCTTTTAATGAAGCCTTGGAATATCTTAAAGAAAAAGAGAAGATTTATACCACAGATAGAGTAATTGGTGCAGATTCATCATATGCTTTGCCTGTAAAAGTAGTTACAGATTTTGCTCTTACAGCACTTTTTTCAGATAATATGTTCAGACCTGTTCCTGAAGATATTTCTAAGAGTATCTTTCACGAAGATGGATTCACGCTTCTTGCATTGCCATATTCAAAACTTGATTCGTCGAAATATGTTGGCAGACTAAGAGAAATGCCAAATGGAAGTACTAGCAATATGATTGTTGCAGTTGATATGGATAGAAAAATAGGATTAGTTGTAGGATCGGCTTACATGGGAAGCTGCAAAAAAATGCTTTTTACCGTAATGAACTATCTTCTTCCGTTGAACGGCATTTTGCCTTTGCATTGCTCGGCAAATGAGGGCGAAAATGGAGATTCTGCTTTATTGCTCGGACTATCGGGAACAGGGAAAACAACTTTATCGGCAGATGCAAGCAGAGCTTTATTGGGCGACGATGAGCATGGCTGGAATAATAATGGTATTGCTAATTTTGAAAACGGTTGTTATGCAAAAATGATTGACATTGACCCCGAAAAAGAACCAGACATTTACGATGCAGTAATGCACAAAGATGATTTCTTGAAACACGGAGCAATTGTAGAAAATGCAATGATGTATCCAGACGGTGAATTCGATTATTTCGACGATAGATATACTCCAAATTCAAGAGCTTCATATCTTCTTTCATACTTAAAAAATATTAAAGAATCTTCAACAGCAGGACATCCAAAAACAATTTTATTTCTTACTGCTGATGCTTACGGAGTTTTACCTCCAGTATCTAAACTAAATGCCGACCAAGCTATGCTATGGTTTTTGATGGGATATACAAGTAAACTTGCCGGTACCGAAACCGGAGTAACTGAACCTCAAGCTACTTTCTCGCGATTTTTCGGACAACCATTTATGCCACTAAACCCTGATGTTTATGCAAAAATGTTAGGAGAAAAAATGGAAGAACACAAAACAAATGTTTATCTGATTAACACCGGATGGAGCGGCGGTGCCTACGGAGTTGGCAAAAGAATGGATATTAAACTTACAAGAAAAATGGTGAATGCTGCATTATCCGGCGATTTAGAAAACGTTGAGTATGAAATTGACGATTTATTCCATGTTAATGTACCCAAAACCTGCCCTGGTGTTCCGTCAGAAATTCTAACTGCTAAAAATACCTGGGAAGATAAAGCCGCTTACGGTAAAGTTTCCGAAAAACTTGCCCAAAAATTTGCTGCTGCTTTCGATAAAAATTATGGAGATAAAAATATTGATAAAAATATTATTAAACAGTGTCCTGGAAAATAGGGGCTATTTGATGGCATTAAAAAAACCTGTAAGAAAAAATCTTACAGGTTTTTTTTGTGGCATAAATACAAAAAAATAGAACAATCTATTTTTGGTATTATTTCCATAATTAAAAATATTATCCTCTACGCTGCCTGGTTTTTTTGTCGCGAATTTGTTTCAAAAGCTCCAATTTAAACTTATCTTCTGCCTGATAAAATTTAATTAGCTTTTTAATTGGTAATGTTTGTTTATATTTTTCATGAAATTCAAGTTTTATGTCAATAAATTCTTTTTCGAAAGTTATCATTTGGTCAGAAATAGTTTCTAATTCTTGATCGCTCATATCTCCACTTTTTTCATGGAGTTTCATATGTAACTCAACTTTTTTCTTGCGTAACAATTCTGTAGCTTTTTGTTGTTGATTGTAAATTGGCCAAAATTTCTGAGCCTCATCAATCGACAAATCTAAAAAATCGGTTAGAAATGCAATTCTTTGTGCTCTCATTTTCTCCATTTTTTCAGGCGACAAGGGCTTTTCATATTGTGCATTCGATATTTGAGCGAAAGCAATAAATGCAAATATTATTATTAAAAAGGTGCTTTTGATTTTCATATTGCTAATATTTAGATTTTATTTTTTAATACTATTTTGGTTTTCAAAATTATAATTCGTTGTATAAAATATCATAGTCAATCCCATTTTCAATTAGATAGTTTATTAAATCGGCATTGTCAAATTCTTCATTTTCAGCATCTTCATATAGAGCATACAACATTAAATCTTCATCAATATCATTTGTTTGAAGTTCGATAATTTCTGTTATATCTTCAGAAATTAATTGCATATCGCTATTATTTTCAAAGAAAATATTATAGCCTACGAATGAAAATACAATTATAAATATTGAAGCAAATGCCAAGGAAATCTGAGGTTTAAATTCAGAAAATAATCTATTGAAAAGAGGTAATTTTTTGTCCTCTGAGATTCTTAATTGAATTTTCATAGGAAATTCATCAAAATAATTTGATGGTACTTTGAAAGAAATATTTCCTTTATTTTCAAATTTATCTTTTATGTCTGATGTTTTTTCCATTATTTCTATACTTGATATTAAGACATGATAACGAAATTTTGGTTTAATCTGTTTCCAAAAATTTTTCTATTTTTTTTACTGCATGATGATAAGATGCTTTTAGAGCTCCAACTGTAGTATCTAAAATTTCTGACATATCATTGTATTTCATTTCATCAAAATATTTCATATTAAATACTATTCTTTGTTTTTGCGGAAGCCGGAGAATGGCTTTTTGCAACTTTTTTTGAGCTTCATTTCCATCAAAATACGAGTCGCTTTCAAGCAAGTTTTGCATTCCTTTTTCTACATCTACAATTGGGAGCAGGAATTTTCTTCTTTTTTGTTTTATCAACGACAATGCTTCATTGGTTGCTATTCTGTACATCCAGGTATATAATTTCGAATCTGCTCGAAATTTTTCAAGTCCAACCCATATTTTCATAAAGGTTTCTTGAAGAGTGTCATTTGTATCTTCGTGGCTGACAAGTATTTTTCTAATATGCCAATAAAGTCGCTCCTGATATTGCCGAACAATCAAATTGAAAGCAAAACTTTTTGAATCTTCATTTCTGAAAAGTTTTAAAAGCTCACTATCGCTGTATTCGGTTCGAGAAGACACAAATTGAGTTATGAATTATTAATCTAAATTATTTGATATTAGAAATAAATTATGAAAAAAGGTTTAATTGAAAATAAACTTTATTTCCTTCAACTTTCAAGCAATCTATTTTCTGGAAAGTACTTTTTCGGCAGCTTCAACAATATTTTGAGCTTCTAAACCATATTTCTTGAGCAAATCGTTTGGTGTTCCACTTTCACCGAATTTGTCGTCCACAGCCACAAACTCTACAGGAAGTGGACAATTTCCGCAAAGAAATTGTGCGATACTATCGCCAAGTCCGCCATTCATCAAATGCTCTTCGGCAACTACAACTGCTTTGGTTTTTTTAACAGATTCTAAAATCGCATGTGTGTCTAAAGGTTTTATGGTATGAATATTTATTATTTCGGCAGATATTCCTTTTTTGTTTAATTCTTCGTATGCTTCGATAGCTTTCCATAAAAGATGTCCTGTGGCAAAAATGCTAACATCTGAACCCTCCAACATTTTTACTGCTTTTCCAATTTCAAATTTTTGATTTTCATCGGTAAAATTCGGGACACCTGGTCTTCCAAATCGAAGATATACCGGACCTTCGAGATCTGCAATTGCAATAGTTGCAGCTTTTGTTTGATTAAAATCGGCAGGATTTATCACTGTCATATTTGGCAACATTTTCATCAAGCCAATATCTTCAAGAGTTTGATGAGTAGCTCCATCTTCGCCAAGTGTAAGCCCGGCATGAGAGGCACAAATTTTCACATTCTTGTTCGAATATGCTATCGACTGTCGAATTTGATCGTAAACTCTGCCGGTAGAGAAATTTGCAAAAGTCCCTGTAAAAGGAATTTTCCCTCCAATAGTCATTCCGGCAGCAATACCCATCATGTTTGCTTCGGCTATTCCAATTTGGAAAAATCTATCGGGAAAACTTTCTGCAAATTTATTCATCTTTAAAGAGCCGGTCAAGTCGGCACAAAGAGCAACAATATTTTTATTAGATTTTCCGAGTTCGTGCAAAGCTTCGCCAAATCCGTCTCGTGTCGATTTTTTTTCAGTAAATGAATATTTTTTCATAATGTCTTAAGGTATCAATTTTCAGAATTTCAATAACTTATAAAATAAATTATCAATATCTATTTATTATACTTTTCGTAATTTTCAATGAACTCTTCGATTTTTTCTACATCAATTCTTTTTGCAATAATTTTTTTACTCTTGTCGAGCAAATAGATTACTGGTGTACTATAAATATCATAATTATTTCTGAAATTAGACCAACCATATGGATCATAAGCATTTATCCAATCAGTTATTGCATTTTTTTCAATAAATTCTACCCATTCATCTTTTTCTTTTACTTGAGTAAAAATTGCAATCACTTCTACACTTTTATTTGCATCAAAAAGTCGCGAATATACTTCGTGAAGTTTAGGAATGAGTTTCTTGCAATGACCGCAGCCCGGTTCCCAAAATGCAATAATTGTATATTTAGTATCAATTCCGTGAAGTGTAACTACTTTATTATCGTATGTAATAAGTTTCATATCTGAAGCAATTTTTCCAATTATGTTTGGAGAAATCTTCTCAACTCGTTCTCGAATTTTTGCAAGATGCGTTGAGTCCGCCCAAAAAGCCTCGCCAGACAAATAGTATGATTCTCCAACAAACACAAGAACTTCGTCCATTCCCATAATTTTCGAGGAGCTGTAGTGAACTAACAAATAGTTTACAGCATACTTAAACATCTCATCGTTTACTCTTGTTTTATCTATGAACTCTTTGGTTTCTCTAATAAGTGTATCGGGTGCTTGAATAATAATTTTTTTGAAGAAATGTCCCATTTTCGATTCGAACAATGGAGTTCTAAGAAGCCTGTCGTCGCTAAAATCTATGTGATCGAAATAATGATTTTTATTGTATAAATATTGCCACATTTGTTTTACTGAATCTTTGTTTTCGTAGAATTCGGGGATTTCAAATTCGGGAATTTCTGGCGAACGCATTGCATTAATTACATTTCCAAAAAGAGTTCCTTTATTTTCTGCGGAAATTCTTTTCCAATTATCTTTAACCTCTTTGTCCATTTTTTTCATTTCCTCACGAAGTCTTTTTACTTCTGCTTCATTTTCTTTCGAGGCTTCCAGTTTTTTATTTAGCTCGCTCATTTGAGTTTGCTTTTTTCCCATAAAAGCCTGATAATCATTAAATTTTTGATTTTGAACAGAGCCTGTAATTTTCATATTCTTAACATAATCAGCAGTATCGGTTTCAATATAGAAAACTTGGTCTTCAGGCATTAATATCTCAAAATATGTCATCCATGGTAAGATTATTAAATAAATTCCTCCATCTAATTTTTCTTTACCTTCAAAAATTCCAAAACCGTTTTCATCTACCCTAATAGTATCTTTCACAAACTTTTTGTCGGCAAAATGATGACCAAGCAAAAGTGTAGTATCTTTTATTCCATTAATTTTGACACTAATTTTGTAGCCTTGCGAAAAGGTATTGAAACCTAAAAAGCACATTAAAACAATTACTGTTATTGAAAAGAGAATTTTTTTCATCATACAAAATTTTATTTTTCAATTTATAAATCAATTTTTCAATATATATTACCTTTGTAAAAGCTACAAAAGTATAAATTGTGAGAATATATTCTGTTAAAAAAAGTTAAGAGAATATGTGATTGTTTAATAAATCGAAATTGTAAAAGTCTGTTTTTGTTGTATTTACGAAATATTGTTCGCTATGCTTTCTATTCTTATTCCTTCATATAATTTCGAAATAAGCAAACTGATTGCCGATTTGAACAAACAAGCTACTGAGCTTCAAATCAAATTTGAAATTGTAGTAATTGATGATGCATCAAATTCATACTTTCGAAGTAAAAATTCAAATATCAGAAAACACGATTCTGTGAAATATTTTGAATTAAGTGAAAATATTGGCAGATCGAAAATTCGAAACAAACTTGCTGAAATGGCAAATTACCAAAATCTGCTATTTATGGATTGCGACTCGCAAGTAGTAGATAATAAATATATTAGCAATTATTTGCCATACTGCAACAAGGAAAATTTGGTTTGTGGAGGTCGAACATATACAGAAAATCCACCTGTAGAAAAGAGCCTTTATCTGCGATGGTTGTATGGCGTGAAACGTGAATGCTCTAATGCAGAAATTCGCAATCAATATCCAAATAAATCATTTATGACTAATAATTTCTTGATTTCAAAAAAAATATTTTCAGAATTAAAATTCGATGAAAATATTTCGGGATATGGCCATGAAGATACTCTTTTTGGGATTGAATTGAAGCAAAAAGGCATAGCAATCAAGCATATAGACAATCCTTTAATTCATGTTGGGCTTGAATCTGCAGAGGAGTTTCTATCGAAAACTCAACAAGGAATTTCCAATTTGAAGAAAATCCTCGAAAACTATCCTCAAAGAAGCGACCTGATTGACAGTGTAAAAATTTTGAAGTACTACAATTTTTTAGAAAAAACAAGAGCAAAATTTATGATCAAAGTTTTGTATTTAGTCTTCAGAAAAAGAGTAGAAAAAAACCTACATGGAAATACTCCAAATTTAAAACTCTTTGACTTTTATAAATTAGCTAATCTTTGTTTAATCTGATGTCTTCAAATTTCGTTGTCACTCAAATTTTTCAAAACACTCTATTATAGAAAAGAACTCGAATGTCTTGAACTGTGGATTTTTGGAGATCGCCATATTAAATACTTATTCTTTCTTGTCGTTATCATAAAAAGTAGCGAGTTTTTGAAGTTTTTCTTGAATATCTGCTCTGTGAGGCATTCTACTTATTGATGGTTTTTTAAAAAATTGTTCAAAAGCATTTTCCACTTCATCAACAGATAATTGTATTGTCATTGAAATTTCATCGTAAACGAACTGCTTCATACCCTTTAGATCAGGTTCTTTTAAAAGTAAGGAAATTACAATTTTTCCAGTTTCTAATATAGCATTATTAATTTCATACGATTTGAAGCCCTCCTTATATAGAATTGGGACTAAAATGTTTCGCAAATAATTAAGTAGAATCAATCTATCATGATTTCGGACTGAAGCAGTAAGTAATTGATAGAAAACACTTACATCCCAGTTCAAAGTATTAATATTAACATTTTGATATCTTGAGAATTCGTTTTTTCTTTTTGTGTCCAATAAAATCTCTTTGATTTTGGCATTTATTTCATCTTTTAATTTTACCATTACTTCATAAATAATATAATTAGACCTTTGAGAAGTTCGTAATAAAGCTCTTGTATTTTTCGAGTGAAATAAATATGGATTACTTTTCAATGTTTCGGTAATGTAAAGCATTCTGCGTAATATTTGAAATCGTGGTGTAGGATCCCAGTTAAGTACTTTTCTGGTATAAGAAGAATCAACGTCAAGTTTTTTATCAATATATTTTATCATCCAAAATCTTTCAAATGGTCTGCTGCCAAATAATCGACCAAGAAGATCGAATAAAATTATTCCGAAAGAAGCAATCAGTTTAGGTGTCATTATTGGCTTGATTCTATTTCCAAAATAATAGCGAGTAGAGAATTCAAAAAGTTCCTTATGAGAGATTGCGGTATCAGGACTTGCAATATATACATCATACCGGAGTAGTCTTTCACTTTTAGAAAAAATTGTTAATAACATTCGACTAAGACAACTCGAATGAATATATGGTATTGCAGACAAACCTTTGCCACCTAACATTCTCGAATTCCATTTTTTTGAAAACCAAGTCATTAAGAAAATATATAAGGGGCCATATTCGCACCAATCTGTAAAAACTGCTGCAAAGCGTACAACAGAACAAGGAAAATATTCTGAGAATTCTTTCACAATTTTTTCTCCTTCCATTTTACTTCTTGCATAATGATAATTGGCGTCAAGAGGACTTTTTTCATTTAATATTTTACTCCTGTTCGTAAATTCATGTGCAGCAACAGAACTAGCAAAAATAAACCGTTTAATATTTAACTTTTTCGAATATTCCAAAATATATCGTGTTCCATTAATATTTGTTCTTACATATTCTATATTATTAGTATTTGTAAAATCATAATAGCCGGCTAAATGAAGCACAAAATCTATCTTGTCTTTAATGTTCAGATTTAATATTTGATAAAGATTATTTTCGTTACCGATATCTACTTGTATCCACTTAATATTTGGATGCTCTTCTATTTGGACTTCCATTTGAGAGCGTCGTGCAATTGCATATATTTTGAATTTTCCCTTAGTATTTTCCAGAAAACTTTTTCCTACAATCCCAGAGGCTCCGGTTACGATTATATTTGGCAAATCACCTTTCATTTTTCTGGATTTCGGTATTTATTTGAACGATAAGCAAATATTAATGCAATAGCCATTGCTCCATCTCCTATTCCGGAAAGGAGTATTAATAAAATTGAATCAACAAATAGAAAATAAATCATGAGAAATGTTGTAGCACATAATTTGATTATAATTGAAAAAATAATTAAGCTTTCATATTTTTTATATTCAAGTACTGGAAGCAAGTAACAAATACTCATAATAACGTGAAATACACCGCCCTGAACCTGAAAAAATCTCTCATTTACAAATTGAAATCCAAGGTATTCAATTAAATTGCCAGAGAAAAAAATCAGACCAATTCCAACTATAAATGAATGAATTGATATAAGAGATAAAATAATTGACAAACAATACTGGCTGTCATTCTTTATTTTCTTAATAAAACTCATACTTGTTATTAATTATGCAAATCAAAAATTAATCAAGTTACGAAAATAATATTACATACTAAATAATTTTGGAAGATAAAACAAAAAGCTCCAAACTTTAATTTAGAGCTTTTTGTTATATATTTGAAATACAACTAATTATACTATAAAACATTCGATACTTAATAGACTAAGCAATCCTCAAATCAACAATCCTTCCTCACGCAAAGTCTCAACTAAAGAAACAATGGTTTTAGCACGATTCATTGTATAAAAATGTAATCCTGAAACTCCATTTTTCAAGAGTTCTCGGCATTGTTTCAGGGCAAACTGTAGCCCAAATTCGCTTACAGCACTTTTGTCGTCGGGAGGTAGAGCTGCTAATCCATCGCGGATTTCTTTAGTTATTGTTATACCACAAACTTTTGCCAAATTATTCATCAACTTTTCAGAATAAATTGGCATAATTCCCGGAACAATTGGTACGATAATTCCGGCAGCTCTGGCTCTTTTCAGAAAATCGAAAAAGTATTGATTATCGTAAAAATACTGAGCGACAATATATTCGGCACCATTTTTAACTTTAAGCTTCAAATATTCAATATCTTTTTCTAAACTTTCGGCTTCGAGATGCCCCTCAGGATAAGCTCCGACACCAAGACAAAAGTCATAGTTTTTTTTGATAAATGGAACCATGTCGGAGGCATGAGTAAAAGCTTCCAGATTTGGCACATAATTTTTATCCCAAGTAGGTGCATCGCCACGGATAACAAAAACAGTTTCAACGCCAAGTGCTTGAAACTTGTCTAAAACTTCTGTCATTTTCGAAGGACTGATACCAACCCCGGCAATATATGAAACTACATCGAATCCAAATTGATTTTTTAACTTGTCAGCCAATTGAATAGAACCTTCGCTGGTTGAGCCACCAGCTCCGAATGTAACTGTTACGAAATTGGGGTTTAAAACTTTAAGTTTTGTTAGAGCTTTATCGAGATTTGCAGCAGCTTTTTCGTCTTTTGCTCTTGAGAATTCAAATGAAATTATAGGCTTATTTTCTTCATGATTTAGGATATTGGCAACTCTCATAGTCTTTCTTGTTAATTAATTATATAAAATTTACTAAAAATTATAGTACGGTCAATTCAATAGTTTTGTTTGCTTCAATAAAAAAAAAGTTGCGATGATAAGAATTCCACATATCATCGCAACTTTATTAGCTGAATTAAAAAATCAAAATTTCCTTTAAAAATTAAAAATTGATTTTTCCTGAAAAATTAATAATCAATGCCGAACGATCATCGCCATCTTTAATGGCTGTAGTAATTTGTTCTAATTCGAGAGCAACTGAGTACTCTTTTGTAATTGGAAATATTATATCGCCATAAATGACTGTATTTGATTCTATTGCCCCAATTGCAAGATCGTCTGTTTGATTTTGATCCATACCAAATCCAACAACTACCTGAAAATGCTTATGAATTTTTGAACTGGCATTAAACCATAAACCGAGACTTTTTCTATCATCTCCTTCAGCACCATTTCCGGCTATATTAAAAAGATTTGCATTATTCAAGTTTGTACCCATATTTACTTCTCCTTTCAACGAAAAATATTTGTGTATAGGAAGTGTAATATCAGCTCCAAATCCACTGGCACTAAAATCATAATTTGTAGAATCCGGTATTGGACTAAAATTGGCATTCATAAAATAAACACCAACAACATATTTCTTATTGATTTTAGCGGAAATCCTTCCTTGTAGCATTGGACTTGCAGCCTTATTGTCTATTCCTAATCCTGCACCTTCTTTGCTTCCTTCTCCAACCGAAAGTTGAATCATTGGTACAATATTATCCATTGGTAGTTTATAGCTCAATTGAATTTGTGCACGGCGAAATCCTCTGTTTCCGGCATACCACATATTTCCATTTGTATTATTAGTTGATGCATTTACAGGTGAATATAAATCCCATTGCTGTCCGATACGCATTTCAAAATTTCCCTTTGCAACACTTGCAAAAGCTTGACGGATACGCGGTTTTCCATTAGCATCAAAGGCACCTCCATAAAAATCCAATTCAAGTTTGCCTCCGACTTTAATATCTCCGTCTTTGCTAAGTTTAAATCCAAATCGAGTGTGTTGTGCTGTAAACCCAAGTGCAGGATTTTCTACTCCGCCAGCAAACTGGGGTGCTGACAAGTAAATGTTGGCTGGGTTTCCCCAGGAATAAACGCTTGAGGTTGCATAAACCATATCGCCTTTTAGAAATCCATATGGTTTTACAACTAATTTGTTTTCATTTTGTCCAATCATAAGGATAGGAATGAAAGCTAAGATAAGAATTACTATAATTTTTCTCATAATGTTTTTAGTTTTTAATTAATGAAAATTTAATTTACTCGTATGACACTTCTAAAGTATCACCATTTTTAATGACTCCTCCTTTTACAATTCTTCCAAAAATTCCTTTACATCTAACAAAGCAGCCTCCATTGTTATTATGGTTATGTTTACAGTTCCATCTGCAATTTCTTCCAATTTTTGATATTTCAAGAACTACATTATTCGCAAAAGCTATTTTCGTATTTAGTTTCAAAGAATGAAAGTCTATTCCTTTTAAAGTAATGTTTTCGCCAAAATCGCCCGGATGATAATGACCATTACCATTTTTGATTTTTGGGCAAATTTTATGGCTCAAAATACTCTCGTATGGAAGCAAACTTATTTGTTTTTCCAAATTTTCGCCAGCATGAATATCGCCCCAGAGACCGTAGTCTTGTACTAAAAATGCCTCATTAATCGAGTCTTTATTCACTCCACGATCATTGCTGATATTTATTGATACAATTTCTCCTAAAATTGCTTTACCATTATTCCCAGAGTTGTTCATTTTTTACATGAATTTTGTCCCGATAGCTATCGAAAGAATTATAGTTTTCAACTTTACAAACTTTCAGGTTCTATGTGTGCAAGTTCCTGAGGTGTATTGATATTAGTAAACACTTTTCTGTAAAAATCATTTTCTTCTAAATCATAGTATTTTACATCAATAAGTTTCAAAAAACTTTTGATATAGAATTTTTGATTGCTTGTTAAAAAAAAGAATAGTTTTTCTGCCAATTTCTTTTTGAAAATCGAATGAATGGGTTCTAAATTTCCTCCAACTCTTGGAACAAAAGCATCACAATTCATAGTAGAGAATGCTTCAATTTCATCTATAATAAGTTGAGAGTTCAAAAATGGCATATCGCAGGGCACAAAAAACAATGCTTCTTTTTTTGTGTGAACAAGTGCAGAATAAATTCCTCCGAGAGGTCCTTTATTTAACAAAATGTCAGGAATTATATGGCACTTCTTTTCAAAAGCATTAAAATCGTTAGGAGAATTTGTAACAATAATAATTTCATCAAAAATTTCAGAAACTACATTAATTGTAATTTCACAAAACTTACGGTTATTAATGCTTAGTAGAGCTTTATTGTTGCCCCCCATTCTTGAGCATTTGCCACCTGCCAATATTGCACAAGCAATTCTATTCATACTATGAGTTTTTCAGGTATTCGCCTATTCGCACATCTTTCGGACCATCAAATCGGGTTCCAATAATCCATTCTTGCAGATATTTGTTTTGCAGTGCAGCAATATCAATGTTGCTTGACGACATATAATCATTTAGAATTGTTACTTCCGAAATTTCGGCTTCATGTTTGCTTATATTCTTGGTTTTTACATACCTACGACAAATGTCGCAAGTATATGCAGAGATTGCTTCTTCTCCTTCAATATTTAAGTATCCTAATTTGTCTTTGTCGGCAGAATGACAAAAAGAACATCTCAGTCGTCTGAAAGACCAAATACTTCCACAGCAAATACATGCCATAAGCTTTTGCCCTTCTTTTTTATCAATATATGACATTCCGGGCCAGTGGCCGCAAATCGGACAAAATCCTGAAATATGCTCTTCTATTTTTTCTTTTGTGTGAACTAGTTGAGATACGCTTTCGCGATAAGGATATGCTGCAAAAATTGCATAAAAAGTAAGAAAATCTAATGATAAGCTCTCGTTTCTAATAAATTCTGAAATTTTCTTTTGCTTGTTTGTCAAAATATTAAGTATGAACTCTTTTGAAAAAGATATATCTTCCTTAAAAATTTTGCTAATCTTTTCGATATCATTTTTAAATTCATTAACATATTGCCCAATCAGTTCTAAGAGTGAAATGAGAAATTGGTGATTTTCTTTCTCTTTTATGTTCCAGATATCATCACTAATTGCATATCTTTTCTGCTTTATTAATTGGATATTCTCTTCAACAATATTTTTGTCGAAAGACTTATTGAAAGATATTTCCTGAAAAGAATATTTCAATTCATTGAAATCGCATAAAAAATTCAAAATAAAACTATTTTCTTCCTTTTTACTATTTTTGCTCATCACCTTTTTATTCTAAAAATTGTTTCTACAAATAAAGTTAGTGTTATGCCAAATTGAGACATAACACTAACAAAATTAATAAACTAATTTATTTTCTCATCATCAGACTTAAAAAAAAGTCCCAAAACAATAATAAAAATAACTAAAAAAGCAATAGCAATTATGTATTCCGGACCTTTTGTTGACGGATATACAGATAATAATATAAATAAATCTAACATTTTTTTCCTCCTTTTATATTAAATTATTCATGCTCCGGATATTCAGAGTGCTTATAAAGTACAGGCATCCTTGAAACTATCCATTTGTATGTTACAACACCAGCAGTTATTATAGCAATAGTCAGAATTACTTCCGACCAACTTGGGTAATAACCAATAGGTTCGTCCCATTTATAAGCAATTACTGAAACATTCAAACGATTAACGATAATTCCCAGAACTGTCAGAATTGCTGCAAAACGTACCAGGGCGACTCTTTTCGAACGGACTCCAATGCCAAAAAGAATGGCAGGAAGAAGAACAAAACCAAAAATCTCTACTAAAAACCAGTAGCCATAAGGTGTTGCCAGTAGTTCCCAATTGTTGCTGTGGGCAACCCCAATCCATTTCAAAAAGAAATATGCTATCAAAACAACCGAGCAAGCTTTGCCAAGACCAATTGTAATAGTATTTATGTCATATGCATTTTCTCCTTCTACTTGATGTTTAAAAAATCGATGCGAAAGCATACTTTCAAAAATTACCATTGACAAACCTGCAGCAATTGCTGAAACGAAGAAAAATATTGGTATCAAAGAAGAATACCATAGCGGATGAACTTTTAGTGGTGCTAATAAAAACAAAGCTCCTAATGCAGATTGGTGCAACATAGAAAGAATCACACCTGCTATACAGACTCCAACCATTATTCTAAGTATCCAGCGTCTGGCAGCTTTCATATTGAGCCACTCGAAAATGGCCGGTGAAAATTCCAGAAATTGAACCGTCAGATAAAGAGCAACGTGCCAAGCTACCAAAAACATTACTGAAGCTACTCCATACGAAGCAATCATTGGATATGGTAATCGCCACGGCTGACCAAGGTCGAAAAGAAGTGCAACCACAACAAAAAAGTATCCTAAAAATCCTGTAAGAATTGCCGGTCTTAAAATTGGTCTGTATTCTTTTAATCCGAAAAGATGAACTGCCGAAGCAATCATAAATCCACCGGCAGCAAGAGCAACTCCGCAAAGAAGATCGAAGCCTATCCAAAGACCCCACGGATATTCGTCAGTTAAGTTAGTAGTATATCCAAGTCCTTTTGTAAAACGAATTATTCCAACAATCAAGCCCGCCAACATTATTAGCGAAGCAATAATGTTGAACGGTGTAGAAGCAACTTTAAGATATTTCGGGAAAGATAATCCTAAGAAAACTTTTTCTCTAAACCAGCTATTTGATGATTTGTTTACTGTACTCATGAATTATCCTCCTTTTTTTCTTTAGTTTCAACAGATTCTTTTAAATCTTTCATTTCTGCCTTAGTCAATTCATCTCTACGTTTTGCTATCCAATGGAAAGCAGTACAAACGGCTGCTCCTCCAATAATAACAACAGGTACAGCAGATAGAAATGGTTTAGTATAAGATGGAATTGAAGCAGTTCCAACATTTGTTTTGATACCAAATTTTTCTAATGGAACACTTGAAATGCACATAACATTTGTACCACCAACTTCATGCTCACCGTAAATATGATCAACATATTTTTCAGGATTATTTGAGATTCTTTTTTGGGCTTCTTTGATTAATTCGCCTCGTTCTCCGTAAAGTATAGCATCGGACGGGCAAGTTTGTGCACAAGCTGGTTTTAGTCCCTCCTCTATTCTATCGTAACAAAAATCACATTTTTGAATTAGTGGAATTGGTTTGTGATATTCAAATTTTGGTATTTCATAAGGACAAGCTATCATGCAATATCGGCAACCCATACAAAGATCGTCGTGATATACTACCGCACCATTTGGCAATTTTTCTAATGCTTTGACTAAACAAGCTGAAACGCAGGCTGGTTCGATACAATGTCTGCATTGCTCTTTATAAAATGCCCAGTCTTTCAACTCTTCATTTTCAACTTTTTCATGATAATGAATAAGTGTAAATGTAGAACAGCTAAGCTTTGAAGGATTCTGATAGCCAGGTCCGCCAAAAAATTCTGTTTTTTCGGCTGGCAAATTGTGCCATTGCTTACAAGCAACCTGACATCCTCGGCAACCTATACACTTTGTATTATCAGTGAGAAGGGCCATTTGTTCATTATATGTTTCTTTCATATCAATTCCTCCTATGCTTTATCGACGTTACAAAGAAATGCCTTATATTCAGGTATCATAGTATTGGCATCGCCAACATGTGGTGTTAACTCATTGGCACTGGCTCCGGTTGCAATACCTTTGTGTCCGAAATGCCAAATAAGTCCAACTTGATGAACTTTTTTTCCGGATACTTTAAAAGGTTTAAATCTTGCTGTTACCAAGGCATAGAGTTCAATTGTAGAGCGGATAGAACTTACTTTTACTTTATCGCCATGATTTATGCCTTTTTCTTGGGCAAGTTGTGGACTAATTTCAACAAAAGCATCGGGGCAGAGTTCAGCCAACCATGGCAAATTTCTTGTCATAGCTCCTGCCTGCCAGTGTTCTGTAACACGGTAAGTAGTTGCAACAATCGGATATTCTTTAGAATCGCCAATTTCTTCGGGACGCCAAATTTTTATCATAGGATTGTTTTGCTGACTGCACATCAGATTTGAAACCGGACTTTCTACAGGTTCGTAATGTTCAGGGAATGGTCCGTCTTTTAGCGAAGATGCAAAAAGACAAGCATGTCCTTCTTTTCTCATTATAAATGAATATTTCCCTTTCGGATTAATTGTACCATCAGGGTTTTTCATTGGTGGCCATCCTCCATCAGGAACATCGCCTTTCCATTTTCCTGCAAGTCTGTCGTATTTTACAACAGGTTTTTCAGGTGCCCAAGGAACGCCGGTTGCATCGCAAGAAGCTCTGTTATAGATTATTCTTCTGTTTACAGGCCAGCACCACGACCATTCAAGATTCAGACCAATAATATCCTCTTCAGGATTAGAACGTTTTCTGCGAGCCATCATATTTCCTTCTTCGTGCTCATGCTTGGTGTAACTGGCACAATATAACCAGTTTCCGGAAGAAGTACTACCATCGTCTTTCAGATATGCGAAACTTGGAACCAAATCTCCTTTTTTGAAAGATTTGCCTTTTGCAGGAAAATCTACATCTTTAAGGAAATATCCATTGATTTCTTTAGCAACCATATGTGGATCGGGTTCTTCTCCTTCACCATAATTCCAATTAAGCTTAGTTATAGGTTCAGGGAAAGCTCCTCCATTGCTATAAAGTTTTTTAAGCTCTTTATGAAGTTTATCTAAAATCCATAAATCAGGTTTGGCATCTCCGGGTGGTTCTACGGCTTTATATCGCCATTGTCCCCATCTTCCGGAATTTGTTACACTTCCTTCTTTTTCAATAGATGAAGCAGCTGGAAGTAAAAATACTTCTGTTTGAATATCTGCCGGATTGGCTCCGGGTCTGTTCCAAAAATTAGCAGTATCGGTTCCCCACAAATCAACTGCAACCAACCAATCAAGTTTTTCTATAGCTTTACTTTCCATAGAGGCATTGGGTCCGCCAACAATAGGATTTTGCCCGAGAGCAATAAGTCCTTTTATGGTACCCTTGTCCATAGCTTCAAACATTGAAATGTGCGAATAATTTGCACTTCTTTTTGGCAAATAACTAAACGCAAAATCGTTCTCCGGCTGTGCATTTTCGCCCCAGAAAGATTTCAGTAAACTGGTGATATATTTAGAATAATTTCCCCACCAATTGGCACTTTTTGAATCTTTTGTTTTTGGAGTCCATTTTCCCAAATAACTTGCAAGATCAATATTGTCGGCAGTTGGAGATTTAAGATAACCAGGGAGAATATGAAACAAAAGGCAATGATCTGTAGATCCCTGAACATTTGATTCACCACGTAAGGCGTTTATTCCTCCACCGGCAACTCCAATATTTCCCATTAACAATTGAAGAATTACATAGGAACGAATATTCTGTGTACCATGAGTATGCTGAGTTGTTCCCATTGCATACATAATTGTACCGGATTTATCAGCTTTGTGAGATTCCACAAAAGTTTCAACAACTTTTTTATAGGAATCAACAGGTGTTCCGGTTATTTCGCAAACACTTTCTATATCGTAGCGTAAAAAGTGTTTCTTCATCAGTTGATAAACGCAATTAGGATCGCTTAGTGTAGGATCTTTTTTAATTATTCCTGAAGAATCTGTTTGGAATCCCCATTTTGTTTTGGTGTAAGCACTATTTTTTATTTCACCAAAAAGACCATCTTTGAATTCGAATCCGGGATTAACTAAAAAGCTAGCATTTGTGTGTGCAACAACATACTCCTTTTGAATTAGGTCATATTCGAGGGCGTAATTTATTATACCGCCAATGTATGCAATATCTGTTCCTGATCTGAGAGGAGAATATATATCTGCGGCGGCAGATGTTCGAGTGAACCTTGGATCAACAGATATGAGTTTTGCTCCTTTGGCAAGAGCTTTGTTGACCCATTTGAAGGAGATAGGATGGTTTTCGGCCGCATTTGAGCCGATTATCATAATGTAGTCGGAGTTACCAATGTCAATCCAATGGTTTGTCATTGCTCCTCGTCCGAATGAAGCAGCCAAACTGGCCACTGTTGAGCTATGTCATATACGTGCCTGATGCTCGAGATAGACAACTCCGAGCGATCTGGCAAATTTGCTGTAACTGTAGCATTCCTCATTGTCTAAGGCGGCACCGCCTAAACAAGCAATTGCTTCAGTTCGGTTTATCGTGCGCCCCTCAATATCTGTTTTCTTGAAGCTGGCATCACGAGTTTCTTTAATTTTCAGAGCAATTTTTTGGACAGCAAAGTCCCAATCCTTTTCCTCCCAATCATTAGCACCCGGGGCGCGATACAGTACTTTCGATAATCGAAGTTCGTTGTTTGCCACTTGATATAAAGCAGCTCCCTTTGAACACAAAGCACCTTCATTGATTGGGTGGTCAGGATCTCCATCGATGTTTATTACTTTATTGCTGCGTGTAGAAACAATCAATCCACAACCTACTCCGCAAAACGGACAGATAGTAGTTGATTCTTTTGTCTTAAATGTCTTAAAATCTTTCTTATTTGCAATAGCAGATTTTGGAGACAATGCAAATGTAGTAACTACAGCACCTAAAGTAAATGCACTTCGCTGAAAAAATTGCCTTCTGGTAATTTTTGTCATAAAGTCCTCCCTTTAAAGTTAGTATTAAATTAGTTTATAAAAACAATTTACATTTTGAAAAAATTCAAAATATTATAATCTTGAAAATAAATGTATTCTATTGAGTCTTTTGAAAATGATATGAATGCCTATCTGTGCATATAAGTTGAAATTTCTGATTGGATTCAGGTGGTTTTGTATGAAAACTATTATTGTAATAATTACTTAATTTCATGTTAAAAATTTATTCTAAAATCAAATTCATACTAAATTATCCTTTTCAAATGTATGATAGTTTTGCTGACTTACCAAATATTTAGATCGTCATAATAGCCAAACATGACAAATATCATAATAAAAATGCAAATTGTTCGATATTATTTGCAAATTATTGCAGATACATGATATTTATCATAATAATTTTGAATATATTTCAATGAACAATCATATTAATGATTAATTTAAGTACTTTAATGCATGAACAACATGAATATTGCAAATTATCTTTAGATTAAGCTTAAATAAATTAGATTTTCAAATAATTTTTGCTTTATAATGAATTTTGTTTTAAATTTATCAAATGAATTTTGTTTAATTTATTTCGAAGCAATTTATAGAGGGGAAGAAACTGGTGTTTCAATTGGTCTTCAACACCAATAGCGGGCGGATAAAACCGTCTGTGGCAGGTTCGATTCTTGCTCCCTCGGCTTTGCTGAAATGGCAAAAGCAGAAACCAGAAAACAAGAACAAATGGGTTTTGACAAAATGATTTAGTTAAAATGAAATAGTTATATTTGAAAAATGAAAGAAAAAAACAATTTGATTAGAGTATATACAGGGACAGAAGTTATAGTAAATTTACTAAAGGATGAATTGGAAAAAATGGGAATACCCGGAATAATCCAAAATGATTTTAATTCAGGAATCACTGCTGGATTTTCAGCAGGAACTTCTTCCGCAGTTGATTTATTCATTCAGGAAATTGAACTAAAGAAAGCACAGCCAATAATAAGTGGATTTATACAGGTAAACAAAGGATAAAAAATAATGCAGCTGCTCTTAGTGTATAAAAGAAATAAAGCTGCAAAAATGGAAATGGCGGATCGCTTGAAATTCTGCAGAAACTGCTTGGACATTCAAAAATTGAAACTACAATGATTTACCTACACATTTCAGAAACCAGAAAACAAGAACAAATGAAAATGGTTTTTGATGAAATGATTTAGTTATTATAAAATAATTAAATTTGAAAAATGAAATTGAAAATAATAATAAAGAAATAAAGTGCAGACGCACTATATGCAATCGTTACTACTCCTTTAATCTCAAATTCAAAAAGTGATGACAGAATTAGAAGAAGCCAAACTTAAAGACTTAATACTTGAAAATCTGCCTGAAAAGGAGGAAATAGAAGCTTCTAAACTATCAGAACAATTAAATGAAAATGTTCAAAAAATTAGAAGTGTTCTTGAAGTATTAGAGGTTGACAATAAAATTATAGTCAGAAGAGCTGATTTTAAAGGGGGTTCCGAAAGACATATACGAAAACATCCCGATTTCTTCTTTGAGAAAGAATTCTATTTAGAAAAATTTCTAAAAGAAGAAGATCCAGACAAAAGCGAACAGATTGTCAACCTCGGTAATATTGTTATGGGTGACAATTCTGGCACATTAAGTCAGTCGTCTGACAATTTCTCAAAAAGTCGCACTTTTGATATTAGCAGCAACAGCACATCAAGCAAAAAAAGAACAATGTCAAGAATCAAATTGATTGCTCTAATTTTAAGTATTATTGTTAGTATTATTTTCATTTATCAGTTCTTTAATGGTTGACTAAATAAAAAGCGGTGGTAATAATTTGTAAAAATTACAGAGCATACAACCTTTGTGCTATTATTTATCGTTTGTACTTGAGCTACTATTCTTACAAGTAGCTGTTGGTGTGCCACGATGCTGAGTTAATCCAGCAGGTGAAAATCCTGTCAGGGCAATTGGCTGTTCACCCTGAAGAAAAGCGAACAGATAAGTCCGTGAGGATGATGCTGAAGCTTCGTTCTTTCAAATAATCAAGCCGTAATGCGTTGTGCGTGAACCCGTAGTAGCTTCGAGATGCGTATCAGTAGAATTGGGGAGAGTTTTGACGGTCTCGAACCCTGCCATACTAAATGGATAACAGTCGCAAGAAATTTAGTAAACTACCGGAGTCATAGGGGTGGCGTGATTATAGATGGATTAATACGGAACGTGGGA
>JABHKC010000070.1 GCA_018692315.1 Bacteroidota bacterium
CAAAAGTATCGGAAACTGTACAAAAATTCATATCAGAAACTACAACTGAGTAATTCCCTATTGATAAACTATCGATATTTGAACTTGTTTCGCCGTTGCTCCACAAAAATGTGTAGGGAGATATGCCACCACTTACAATCAGATTTATGAAGGCATCGCTTGCAGTTGAAGATGAAACCCCAAAACTCACAGATGCCACAATAATTTCAGCAGGTTGAATAATTTGGAAAGTGTCTATTATAGTATCGCCGGCGGCATCATTTATTGTTAGATAGTATGTTCCTGCTGGCAAATTTGAAATATCTTCGGTAGTCTGGCCATTGCTCCACAAAAAAGCATATGGTGGAGTACCATAATATGGAGAAATATCAATAGCAGCATCTGAGCCTCCAAAACAGGAAACATTGCTTATATTTTCAGAAATATAAAATGTTTGCGAAAGTTTTGAAACAAAAACATTATAGTATCCAACAGTGTTCAAATTATACACAGCAGGTCCCGGGTCAAAATCACCAGCAGCATGAAAATCGCCTATAGTGTATATGTTTTGATTAGCATCAACTGTAATAGAAACACCATAATCTGAATTACCTCCACCCATACTGTTAGCCCAAATAAAATTGCCAAGAGAATCAAGCTTTGATATGAATATGTCATTATTTCCAAAAGATGTAATATCATAAACCCCTATACCTGGATTAAAATCTACAGTCCCTTCAAAACTTCCTGTTGTAAAAACATTGCCATATTTATCAGTAGTTAAAGAATGTCCAAAATCAGAGCTATTTCCACCTATGCTTTTAGCCCAAATAAAACTTCCATATGAATCAAATTTGGTAATGAAAATATCGTATCCATTTGAAGAAAGAATACAAACACTTGAAGATGGATCAAAATCTACAGTGGCATTAAAAGTACCAGTGATATAAACATTTCCCATGTTATCTACACTTGTAGAAAATCCATAATCATAATCAACTCCTCCAAAACTTTTCGTCCATAACATACTTCCGGCAGCATCTATTTTTGAAATAAAAACATCAGCTTCTCCATTTGAAGTGAGATTAAAAGTGGTACTCGAATCCGGATCGAAATCAACTGTTCCATAAAAAAGGCCAGTAATTAAGATTTTATTTTTATCACCAATAGCAAGACAAGGTTGCCAAATATATGAATTGCCAGTTCCAAGCATACTTTTGGCCCATATGAAATTTCCAAAAGAGTCAAACTTGACAACAAACATGTCACTTATATCATTTGAAACAAGGTCAAACGTTCCAGGTCCAGGATCAAAATCTACAGTATCACTATAATTTCCCGAGATAATAACATTTCCTGCATCATCAATAACAATTGATTTCCCAACATCATAACCATTACTACCAAAACTTTTTGCCCAGCAAAAATTGCCGAAAGAGTCTAATTTTAAAATAAACACATCTTTATCACCATTTGAATTTAGGTAGAAAAATCCTGGGCTCGGGTCAAAATCCACAGGAAAACCAGCATAAAAATAACCAGTAACATAGATGTTCCCAATGGAATCTGAAGCTATAGAGAAAATTTCTTCAGGCCCTAATGATCCAATGCTTATTGCCCAAATAAAATTCCCTGAACTATCAAACTTAGAGACATAAATATCTTCCATCCCATTTGAATTTAGATAATAAACTCCAGTACCTGGGTCAAAATCATTAATTCCTTCAAAGTCCCCAGAACAATAAACATTGCTTGCATTGTCAATTGTAGCAGAACGAACATATATGTCATTTGTTCCTCCAAAACCGATAGCCCATTCGAATTGTACTTCTTGGGCAAAAAGGTTGGTAGTAATTAAAAAAATATTTAGAATAGTTATAAGTTTTGTTTTCATAATTTTATTGCTTTCAATTAAAAAATCAATGTTTAATTACTCAGCTAAGGTAGTAATTAAAAAGGCAAAATGCAATAAATCAAAAATTTAGAAATAGAAAATATTTACCAAAAAAAAGACCTGACAATCGGGTGGGGACTGCCAGGTCTAACAAATATATTACAACATAAATCAAATTGATAATTGCTATGGTGTTTTTGTGTACTTTAAAAAGTTTATTCCAATCCCAAAATATCCATGCCCTGCTCAAAAACTACATCGACAGGAATTTTTAGCTCTTTCAGTTTGTCAAGATCTTTTTGAAGGTCTTTATTAATAACACATTTTTCTTTCATAAGTTTTGCAACTCCTTCATAGTCGCCATTACCTTGCAGAACCAGAATCATTTCGGCAAGAGAATTCATTGCTTCTTGCATTTTTTTGAAATTGATGCTATAAGTACCATTTCTGTGTTTTGTAAATGCACCTTTTTCCATAAAGTAATTATATCTAACGAGGTTTGCTTTCCCGTGTGAGCTTGATGCACCAAATCTGATTGAGCGAAATATACCTGCCATAAATGTAACGTAATTATCCATCAAGTCGCCTTCAAATTCTCCCTGCTCATGAAGTTTTGTAACGAGGTAAAGCCCTAAAATGTCGGCTTTTCCTTCTTCGAGTGCAGAGTATTTTTCTTTCAAGGCATGGCGAACAGTTCCTTTGTCGTTTATAGTATTTTTTATCCCCAGACCGTGAGCAACTTCATGAAACATAGTGTTCCCGAAAAAGGCATCGAATGTAATGTGTTTTTGCTGATTTTTGGCTATCAAAACCTGAGAAATTGGTAACAAAATATTGTCAAATTTGGCTTTCATAGCATTTTTCAATTGTAGCCTTCTACTACCTTTCTCAAGATGAACTCTTTCATCGTTAGGAAGGTTTATAGCAATAGTTTTGCTTCCTGCGTTGCAATCGCCGGCGTAATAAATTACTTCATAAGCTCCAAGGTCAGAATTTCGGCCGGGTATTTCTTGTTTATATTTTGCATCAACAGGTAGGTCTTTCTGAAGGTCTGGCAACATTGTTGCATATTTTTTAAGTTTTTCGCTCCATTCTTTATCTTTTATCAAAATGAAAGCCTCGTGTGCAGCTTTGTAACCATAGAGAGCATCTTCGTAGTTTTCTATTGGTCCTACTACAAAGTCGATGGTATTTTTTTTCATATCCATCCATGCCATATCGCTATCAAGATAATCGTCTGTCAAAAGTGCTTTTGTTCGCAACTGCAAATATCTTTTTAGCTGATAGTCTTCGGCAAGTTCCGATGCTCTAATCATAGCTATGGCTGCTTTCGATATTTTCTCGCGATAAGCAACTTTGTATGGTACTGTTTTCAAATCGCCATTTTCGGCTCGCTGGATAAGGGTGTAAAGACTTGTCTTATTTTCTGCTTCGAGTTGTTCGAATTCTTCTTTTGTCATATCTTTAGGGTAGAAATTTGCGCCTGCAGGTTTTTCTCCAACTCCTTCTATGAATGGTTTGTTCCCATCAATTCTGTTCCAGGGTCCGTAGTTAATTTCGATTAATTTTTTTGCTTCTTCTGATTTGACTTTCCCGAGTAACTCATTTTTATCACCATAGGCTTGTGTCCAGTAAATTTCGTTCATTACTTCGGCTGCTTCGAACAAAAATGGAAGCATTTTTTTTTCATTTTCTGTCAAACCACTTAAATCGGCAGAAAGTTTGACTTTTACATATTCATTCACTTTATCTTTATAGTTTACTTCTTTTTGAGACATTAAATTGTTTGTAGTAAAAAGTAAAACTGTTACTACAATTGCAAAATTTAGTTTAGTCATGATATTATTTTATTAATTATTAATTATTAATTGAAATGATTATTTTTTATCGTTTTGAAATTTGCGGAATATTGTTTCAAAATAGTTCAAGGATTTTCGTAATAAGCTGTAATAAAGAGCCAGATATAATGTTAAGATAGAAAACCAAATTACTAAAAGGTTTACCCAAAAGGTGTCAAAATATTTTCCGAAAATTTGTTTTTTGGGTGCATAGAATTGAGCTTTCACAAATTTATCTTGTGGCATTTGGAAAATTGGATCGGTTTTCTGAAATAAATCACCATCGTATTCAATAATTCGGTTTGGTTCCGAAGAATTTTTTACCATATTTTCAATTGCTTCATTATGAAAAGTTTGCTTACATCTCAATAGCTCTTCTCCTGTATTGTCAATTTGTTCGATTCGTGCAATCACATCATTTCGCTTTTTGCTAGCGAGATTATACAGTTTTTTATAATAAGTTTTTTGTTTGTCAAGATAGTTTGAGATTTCTGAAAGTATTTTTGAATTTATTTTTTCGAAATACAGTTCATTGATATAGTCGAAAGGAATTTTTGGGTTTATGCTAAGCTCTTTTGAAATTTCATTTCTGAAAAGTGTGAGACTTTCAGCAACTTCATCTTTGCTCTTTTCATTATTCAAATTCTTGCTGCAAAAATCAAGCTTATTTCTTAATTGTTTTAGCCAAAATGTATTTTTGTAGTTGGCTTTACTCATGGCTTTATCGAACAGATACAATGGTTTTTCGTATTCGTTTTCTATAAATTGATTTACCGTGAGTGCCTCATATGCCCAGCGTGCAGTTATTACTTCTCCAAAAATAGGAATTGTATTTGGAGATGATAATGAAGGATTTAATTTGTCGAATTTTACGATTACTCCACTCAAAATTATTTGTGGAATTATTAGAAACGGAATAAGAATGTATATTGTAACAGTAGTTTTAAATCCATCAGAAATATTCAAACCAAGGATATTAGCAAAACACCAAGTGCTGAAAAGAATTAACCAATAGTCAATGTACATTCCTTTTATGCCAAGAATTGAATTTCCTAATAACACAAAAATAGACGACTGAATTGCCGAGAGGCTAATCAGGATTGCCACTTTCGACAACAAGTAGCTTTGCCTGCTTAGGTGCAGGAATTTTTCGCGTTTTAATATTTTTCTGTCTTTTATTATTTCTTCGGCTGAAACTGTTAGACCTACAAAAATTGCAATTATAACCGACATAAATATATATACCGGAATGTTGCTATTTTCGCCAAAAACATAAATATTACTTGCTGAAAAATCGACATTATAGTATTTGACAATAAATGCCAGGAAAAAAGCCAAAATTGGTGTTTCTAAGAGGTTTATCAGTAAGTATTGTTTGTTGGTAAGTTTTGATAAGATATCACGCCTAATAAAAACTGAAAACTGTATGAACTTATTAGGGCTATTAAGTTTATTTTCAGGAAGATGGTTTGAAACAAATTTTTCGGGTTCTTTTTCGCTTCTATATTTTTCGTAATCTTCGTTCCATTCTTTTGGAGACTTTTTTCTTATAGTAGTCTGCATTCCGTATTCATCGACTACGCTTGCCTCAACTATATTGAAAATTTGCTCAGAATTTACATTTCCGCAACTGTTGCATTCGCTTTCGCTCCAATTTGCTTGCTGAATTTGTTCTTTGAAATAGATTATAGAACTAATTGGGTTGCCATTGTAAATTAAGTATCCTTCATTGTCAAGAATAATTAATTTATCAAGCATTTTAAATATATTTGACGATGGTTGATGAATTACCGTAAAAACCAATTTCCCTTTCAATGCTAATTCCTTTAAAAGGTCCATAATGTTTTCCGAATCTCTCGAAGATAATCCAGAGGTTGGCTCGTCTAAAAAAAGTACCGAAGGTTCACGAATAAGTTCTAAGCCAATATTTAAGCGTTTTCGTTGTCCGCCGCTTATCTTTTTATTGAGCGGACTGCCAACCTTCATGTCTCTTATTTCAAATAGTCCTAAGTTTTGTAGGGTTTTTGATACAGTTTTTAAGATTTGCTTCTCTGAATAATTTCCAAAGCATAATTTCGCATTGAAATATAGATTTTGTGCAACTGTTAAATCTTCTATGAGTAGGTCGTCTTGCGATACATATCCTATAACTCCTTCCAACTTTGAGTTTTTGTTGTGGATATCTATTTCGTTGATACTTACCTTTCCTTGAGTTGGTTTATAGGAACCATTGAAAACGTTAAGCAGTGTAGATTTCCCAGAGCCACTTGCCCCCATAATCCCAACTAAATTGAATGATTCTTCAGTAAAGCTTAAATTATGTAATCCTATTCCTCCGTTTTTGAATTTGTATTCAACCTCTTGTGCATCGAATACAATTTTTGATTCTGAAATATCAGAAATAAACTTGCTTACAATATCGCTATAAAATATCGGTTTTATTTTGGGATTTCTGATTGAAGAGCCCGGAGTAAGCACGTTTACACGACTTTGCCTGATTAATTGTCCATTCAAATAAACTTCTGTATCTCCAATATATCTAATCAAATACATCGAAACAAATTCCATATTGAATACACGAATTTGTCCTCTCAAAAATTCTGAATATAGATGCTTTGTTTTGGGATGAGCATATAATTTATCATTATTTATTATCAGAATTTTTGTAGAATTTGGTATCTTATTGAAAGGATAAAGTACAAATCCTTTAAGTCTGATATACTCTTCTTGCGATACATTGAAAGTTGAACTAACAGTTTCGATAAATTCTAACTCTTGTTCTGAAATATTTTCATTTTCGGCTCTGACAAATTCAAACAATCTGATTAATACTACAACTTTTTGTTTTTGAGTTAATTCTTCATTGATAGTTGTACATATTTTTAATACTTTAACTGAGCTTAAGGCAATACTTTTTCTTTTTCTTTTCGAATGAGCTTCTTGGTATTTTTTGTAATAATCGTCGAAAAGTGCTAAGTACTCATCAACTAATTCTCTGTTCAATTGTCTGTCGAGAAAAGATTTGACAACATTTCTACTGTCCTTAACATTGCTTTGTGGTATTGCAATGATAGCAAACAAGTGCATAAGTGCCTTTAAGATCCTTTCGCTCAACTTTTTATAAATTAAATAATATTAATAATATTATTGCAAGTATCAAAAAAAAACACAAATTTTCAAATTTCTTTTTATTATTCCTTGCAAAATGTCAATTAATTGGTATATACCATGTTGTAAAAAAAAAAGTTTTTTAAAATCAATATTACATGGAAGTATTAATAATTATTTCTTTTTAAATCATAGCAACAAATCATATACGGATTAGAATGAATTAATAAGAGCCAGAAAGTCGTTGGCATCTAAGGAAGCCCCTCCAATAAGCCCTCCATCCACGTCTGCATTTGCAAAAAGTTCTTTTGCATTCGATGGCTTGCAACTTCCTCCATATAAAATAGTAGTGTTTTGTGCTATAGTTTTGCCAAATTTTTCTGATATTGTATTTCTTATGAAAAGGTGCATTTCCTGAGCTTGCTCAGAGCTTGCAGTAACACCGGTACCTATCGCCCAAACTGGTTCGTATGCAATTATTATTTTCGAAAAGTCATTTTCAGACAACCCAAATAAGACTTCCTCAATTTGTTTCTTAACAATATCGAAATGGGTTCCGGCATTTCTTTGCTCTAATAATTCGCCACAACAAAAAATTGGTATTAAATCATTCTCTAATGTTAAAATAAGCTTTTTTAAAAGTATTTCATCGTTTTCAAGAAAATATTGCCTACGTTCTGAATGGCCAATTATTACATGATTTGCACCGGTTGATTTGATCATTCGTGCCGATATTTCTCCTGTATAGGCTCCTTTTGGCTCTGATGAGCAATTTTGAGCACCAATCTTTACAATATCCTTGTCAACAATGTTGGCAATTTCTGTAAGATGAATATATGGAGTGCATAAAATAACATTTACATCAGGATTTGCATTTTTCCTGACAAGTTTATTTACTTCTGCGCCAAGTTCTATTCCTCTTTTCAAAGAATTATTCATTTTCCAATTGCCTGCTACAGTATTATTTCTCATTTCTAATATTTTTTAATTTATCATATTTTCATGACAAATATAATTATTTTTAAATTTTGATTTGCCAAAAGCATAAAAAATTGTGTTAACTAAAAGTAAAATTTGATAAAAAAGGTTTTGAGGAAAGATGTATATTCTGATTTTATTGAAATAATTATCATCTTTTATTTTCCTACTTTATTGTTATAATTGATTTTGTGATATATTTGCATTGCTTGTTGAAAGAATTAATTGATAAAAAATTTTAAGATGATATATATTTTAAATGAGAATAATTCGATTTTGAATCAATTTATTGCTGAAATCAGAGATGAAAATATTCAAAAAGATAAAATTCGATTTAGGAGAAATCTTGAAAGAATTGGCGAAATTATTGCTTACGAAATTAGCAAAAAGCTTGAATTTTCTGAAAAGCTTATCCAAACTTCTTTAGGAATTTCAAATACTCCGGTATTAAGCGAGAAATTGGTTTTGGGTACAATTTTGCGAGCAGGACTACCTTTTCATCAAGGATTGCTAAACTATTTTGACAGTGCCGAAAATGCTTTTGTTTCTGCTTACAGGAAATATAATAAGGACGGATCGTTCGATATTGAAGTGGAGTATATTTCTTCACCAAATATTGAGGAAAAAACTTTGATTTTAGCTGATCCAATGTTAGCCACAGGGCTTTCAATGGTTTTGGCTTATAAATCACTATTAGAAAATGGAATTCCGGCACATACACATATTGTATCAATTATTGCAAGTAGGGAAGGTGTCGAATATTTGAACAAGCATTTGCCTACTGAAAATATAACTTTATGGATTATAGCCATTGATGATGAATTGACCGCAAAATCGTACATTGTTCCTGGTCTTGGCGATGCTGGCGATTTGGCATATGGTAGCAAGGGGGATTGATTTTTTTACAATGATTATATCAAAAACCAATTATAGATTGCCACATTTGATTTTATGTCAATTATTAAAACATATAAGTATAAAAAAACGAAAGATAAATTTTTTCTTCACATTAGAAGAAATACGTGTTTCAAAAAAATAGTCTTATGAAAAAACTCATTGATATATTTAAAAATGGTAGTTCTTGGATTAGGGCAGATTTTCATTTACATACTAAAGCAGATAAAGAATTTATTTATAGCGGCGAAGAAAATTCCTTTATTTCATTATATGTAGATAAACTTAAGGAGCAAAAAATAAGGCTTGCGTGTATTACGAACCATAATAAATTTGACAAAAACGAATTCAAGGCTCTATCAAAGAAATCCAGAAAAGAAGAGATTTATATTTTGCCGGGAGTTGAGCTTTCAGTTAATGATGGTGCAAACGGCATTCATAGCTTAGTTGTATTTAATCCAAAGGAGTGGTTAGAAAACGATACAGATTTTATAAATCAATTTTTAACACAAACATTTGCAGGCAAAAGCAACTACGAAAATGAGAATGGTAGGTCAAATGACAGTTTGATTGAAACAATAAAAAAATTAGATGCTTTTGAAAAGGATTACTTTATTATAATGGCTCATGTCGAGCAGAAAAGTGGTTTTTACAATGAACTTAATGGAGGTCGAATTAAAGAATTGGGCGAACATCCAATATTTCAAAAATCAGTTTTAGGTTTTCAGAAGATGCGAACTCGTGAATATAAAAAAAATCTTGAATTATGGTTAAACAATAAGCTTCCTGCCGCAGTGGAAGGATCAGACCCAAAGAAGATTGAGGATATTGGCAATGCAGAGCTTACTTATTTAAAGGTTGGGGCTTATAATTTTGAAGCAATTAAATATGCACTGTTGGATGAAAAATTTCGACAATCAAAATCATTAACTCCACCCACTAATAGCTACATTAAAACAATTGCCTTTACAGGAGGAAAAATGGATGGAAAAACGATTCAGTTAAACCACTCAATGAATAATTTAATTGGCATAAGAGGTAGTGGGAAATCCTCAATTTTAGAAGCAATTAGATATGCTTTGGATATTGAACTATCAGAAAAAGAAAATGTTGATTTTAAGTATAAAAATGGGATTGTTAATTCATTGCTTGGAAGTGGAGGAAAAATAACCTGTTTGATGATTGACGACCAAGGCAATGAATTTACAACAGAAAAAATACTCGGGGATAGAACCAATATTTATAAAAATAAAGAACTTCAATTAGGATTAAAGCCAAGTGCTATAGTTAAAAAACCAATCTACTATGGACAAAAAGACCTTTCGAAAATTGGAGATTCCTCTTCTACGAAGAATTTATTAAACAAACTAATAGGTAACCGATTATTAGATAAAAAACGACAAGTAGAAGAAAAGAATCAAGACGTACTAAGATTGATTGATGAAATTAAAAAGATAAATTCAAAAATAGATCGCAAACCAGAAATTGAGGCAAAACAAGCTGAATTAAAATTGAAGATTCAAGTATTCAAGGATAATGAGATTGATAAAAAACTTGAAAAGCAAATTAGTTTTAATAAAGATTTCAATTTCATTAAAAGAGTTGACAAGTTTGAAACCAAAATAATAGATGCTTTAGATGCTTTTATTCAAGAACATGATGATGGTTTCGAAAGTTTTCATCACTATAAATCAAAAGAGAATATTGATGATGTAGATAAAGTGATTTTATCGTTAATGTCCTTTGAAAAGATTTTTGATAGCCTACGTGGTGTACTTATTAAGCTTATTGATAAGAATGAACAACTTAATGGATTCGATAACAATTTTACAATAAAATACAACGAACTAAAAGAGGAATTCTCTAAGATTAAACGTGAAATAAATCTTCCTAATATTCAGGCAGATGATTATGTGAAATACACAAAAGATCTTGATTTGACCAAAGCACAACTTTCTGAATTAGTAAAACTTTCAAATAAAAAAGAACAGTTGCAAATTCAATTAGAACAGACCTTAGTAGCACTTCAGGGATTATGGCATAATGAATTTGAAATTATCCAGGAAGAGATTAAGAAAGTAAATAATGACCAAGATTCTGTTAAAATCAATGTAGATTTCAAAGGGAACAAAGAAGATTTTAAGTCATATTTAAAAGAAAATTTGAGAGGAAGTAACCTTCGAGAAAACAATATTCAGTCTATTGTTGATAATTATGCAGATTTGATTAATGTTCATTCTGACTTATCGGTGAAAAATAGCAATATTAGAACTAACTTATCCGACAATCAGCTTCATACATTTAAAGAATATTTTAATTTGAACATTGGTGCTTTTTTAACTTATCGTGTTCCGGAAAAATTTGAAATTATTTATAAGGGACGCTCTCTAAATGAGCATTCATTAGGTCAAAGAGCATCTGCTTTAATAATATTTTTACTCACTTTGAAGGATAGCGATTTAATTATCATCGACCAACCCGAAGATGATTTGGACAATCAAACAATTTATAATGATGTCATTAAAGTACTAAAAGAGCTAAAGAATTCTTCTCAATTCATATTTGCTACACATAATCCAAACGTTCCAGTTTTAGGAGATTGCGAGCAAATAATTTCATGCAGTTTCGACTCAAATATAATTAGTACTAATTTGGGAAGTATTGATGACGAAACAATACATCAAGAGATTGTTAATATAATGGAAGGTGGAAAAGAGGCATTTAATAATAGAAAAAGAATTTACGAATTATGGACGCATTAGAATTATTAGACATAATACAAAGAGGAGAATCCAGTGAGGTGCAATTCAAAATACGTGTTAATGATGCGTATAAAGTCGGTACAGAAATGGTTGCTTTTTCGAACACCAAAGGAGGAATATTAGTAATTGGCGTTGATGATAAAACAGGAGATATAAATGGACTTTCTTTTGAGGAACTACAAGCCACGAATCAACTTTTAGCAAATGCTGCATCAAATAATGTAAAAACTCCGATTTATATTTTCACAGAAACGGTAACGATTGAAGAGGATAATTTGGTTGTTGCTCATATTTCAGAGGGAACTAGTAAACCTCATATGGATAATAAGGGTATTACTTGGGTGAAAAATGGCTCAGACAAAAGGAAGGTTATCGTTAAAGAAGAATTCGCGAGACTTCTTCAAAGTAGTGGCAACCTGTATGCTGATGAAACAGTTGTAACAGGAACAACAATAAATGATATTGATGATACTTTCTTCAAAGATTTTGTGCTAAAAAAATATGAAGATAATATTGATAACATGGGCTTATCAATTCCTAAATTATTAACTAATATGGGAATGCTTAAAAATGGTTGTTTATCTCTTGCAGGACTATTGCTATTTGGGGAAATCCCTCAGAAATATAGAGCTTCATTTACGGTTCAATGTGTTGCGATAAAAGGGAACTCAATTAGTTCTGACAGCTTTAAAAGTAAAAAAAGTCCTTTTGAAGGTAATTTATTTGAGCTATATGAAAAGACTCTTTCATTTATAATTCAAAACCTAAACGAAGTTCAAAAAGAAGATGGATTTAATTCTCAAGGAGAACTTGAAATACCATTGAAAACGATTAAAGAACTTCTCGTTAATGCTTTGGTACATCGCAATTATTTTATTCAATCAAGCATTAAGGTATTTATATTCGACAATAGAGTTGAAATAATTAGTCCTGGAAACTTGCCCAATACCTTGACTATTGATAATATAAAAGCAGGAATTTCTATTCCAAGAAATCCCATTCTTTTTTCAAATGTCAGATATATATTACCTTTCGTTGGAGTTGGAAGTGGAATACCCAGGGCTTATGAAAATTCACCTGACCTAAAATTAATTAATGATACTGATAGGGAATTATTTATTGCCAAAATTAATCGACAAGGAAGCAATGCCTAAAGTTTTATACAGTACATTCTATTAAAAGAAAAATAAAAAAAACTTAATTCAAACAATTCTCATATTTTCCTAACAATACTTTTATCTCCGCATTTTTCCATCAATTCCTTGATAGAAAACGAAAAAACGGGATGAATAAGTTTCGGACTTAATTCAAGTAATGGAAGCAGTGTAAACATACGTTTGTGCAAATGTTTATGAGGTATGGTTAAGTTTGGGTTTTCAATTATTTCAAAATCATAAAATAAAATATCAATATCTATTTTTCTTGTTTCATATTCTTTCGATTTTTTTATCCTGCCTAATTGCTTTTCAATTTCTTGCGTTTTTAATAATAATTTACTGGGTTTCAGATTTGTGTCGATAAGGACAACTTGGTTAAGAAACCAATTTTCTGTCTCGAAGCCCCAAGGTTCGGATTCATATATAGACGATTTTGAAACTATTTTACCTACAGTTTTTTCGAGACAAACAATAGCATTATGTAGAAAATTCTCTCTATTTCCTAAGTTACCTCCAAGTAAAATGTATGTTTTAGCCATAGTTACACTACAATTTTGAGATTGAATATAGTTTTTTTTTACAAATTAGTATTTACTGATTGTCAACTAATAACACTCCATTCTTTATTAGTTGAAGTCATTTTCTCAAGATTATTTTTTAGAATTATATTATTTGAATTTTCAAGCAGAGGATCATTGTTGATTACTTTCTCAGCAATATCTCTAGCATATTGCAAAATTTGGGTGTCTTTTCCCAAATTGGCTATACGCAAATCGAATGGAATTCCGCTTTGTTGTGTCCCTTCAATATCTCCTGGTCCACGAAGTCTCATGTCTGCCTCAGCAATTTCGAAACCATTGTTTGTTTGTACCATAATATTTATTCGTTTTCGGGCTTCATTCGAAAGTTTGAAAGATGTCATTAAAATGCAAAACGATTGCTCAGCTCCTCTTCCAACTCTACCTCTTAGTTGATGTAACTGCGATAAGCCAAATCGTTCGGTACTTTCAATAAGCATAACAGAGGCATTTGGTACATCAACCCCCACTTCAATTACGGTTGTTGCTATCAGTATTTGAGTTTTCCCTTCTACAAAGCGTTGCATTTCTAAATCTTTGTCATGTGGTTTCATTCGTCCGTGAACAACTCCGATTGAATATTCTGGAAGTGGAAATTCTCTGCTAAGGCTATCATAACCGTCCATCAAGTCTTTATAGTCAAGTGTTTCAGACTCTTCAATCAAAGGATAAACTACATAAATTTGTCGCCCGAGTTTAATCTGTTTTTCTATAAAACCATAAACGACCAATCGCTTAGAATCGAAATAATGGACTGTTTTTATGGATTTCCTGCCGGGCGGGAGTTCATCAATAACAGACACATCCAAATCTCCATAAACTGTCATCGCCAATGTACGAGGAATTGGTGTAGCAGTCATTACTAACATATGTGGTGGATTTGTATTTTTAGCCCACATTTTTGCACGCTGAACTACGCCAAATCTATGTTGTTCGTCGATTATTACTAATCCCAGATTTTTGAATTTCACCGTATCTTCAATAAGAGCGTGCGTTCCAATCAAAATATTTATTGTTCCGTCCTGAAGCTTCTGGTGTAAAACATTTCTTTCAGATTTTTTGCTTGAACCAGTTAAAATGCCAATTTCTACATTGAGACCTTGAATTAATTTTGAAATAGAAACAAAATGCTGATTAGCAAGAATTTCTGTAGGAACCATCAGACATGCCTGAAAATTATTGTCAATAGCAATGAGTATAATCATCAATGCAACCAGAGTTTTTCCGCTACCAACATCGCCCTGCAAAAGTCTATTCATTTGTTTTCCAGAACCCATATCTTTTCGCATTTCTTTGATGACTTTTTTTTGGGCATTGGTCAATTCAAATGGTAGTTTGTTTTTAAAGAAAGTGTTAAATACTTCTCCGACTACAGGAAATTTATATCCTGCAAACTTTTTCGTGGTATTGTATTTTAATTTGAGAATATTTAACTGAATATAAAACAACTCTTCAAATTTCAATCGAAATTGTGCTTTATTCAACAATTCAGTCGATTGTGGAAAATGGATATTAAATAATGCTTTATTAAGTGGCAATAAGTTTAGCTTTTCGACCAAATAGAAAGGAAGAGTTTCGTAAATATCGCTACTTACTACATTAAACAATGCCTGTTGGATTTTACTAATACTTTTAGATGTGAAAAAATTGTTTCGCAATTTTTCAGTCAAGCTGTAGTGAGCCTGAAGCGATGATTCAATTTCTGAGGAAGTTTTTACAGAAGGTTCAATTTCGGGATGCACAATGTTCATTTGGCGATTGAAAATTGTGGCTTTACCATAAATTATATACTCAATATTTGGTTTTATACTTTCTTTAATCCATTTTATGCCTTTAAACCAAACAAGATCAATAGTGTCAGTTCCATCAAAAAAACTTGCTACAAGTCGTTGTTTGAATTTTTGACCAATAATTTCAGTGTATTTTATAGTTCCTTTTATCTGGATATGTGGTAGTTCCGGCGAAATATCACTTATTTTATAAAATTTGGTTTTGTCTATATGTTTAAAAGGAAAATAATACAACATATCCTCGAAAGTAAAAATCTCTATTTCTTTGTTGAGCAGTTCGGCACGTTTGGGCCCAACTCCTTGCAGATATTTTATTTCCGACAATAATTTCGACATTATAAGCAAATTTTTTCTCAATACTAAAAATCCATTTGAGCAAAATACTATAACTCAAATAAAAATTATATAGCAAAAATGGGATTTTTTTTTGTTATAATTATGATTTTGCTTTTATCGGGAAAAATATAAAAATTTATAATTATGGTTATCTTTAAAAAAGAACTATAACGGAACTTATATTGCTGATATTAAGACTATTTACGACAATATTAGCTTTTTAGAAATTCGCTAAATTGCAATATTAAAATGAGTTTTTTCGATTCCATTAACATATTTCGAACTTTTAGACATTCGGAAAGGAAAATAATTTGATATATTATCTGCATTTTTATCTTCCGGCAAATCGTATTTTAGTTCTAATATGATTGAATTGTTGTCTTTCACTACCGATTGAAAAGTATTAAATCTGTTTGAAATATTCCGATAATTTAATTCCGAATCAAGAGTTATTCTATATTTTTTATCGAAAGTTCTAAAATATTTTCTCTTATATCTATTAACCAGAGTGGGTTGCAGTTTTTTCAGGTCGAAAACAGCCCAAGTTGGCAAGTCGGAATTTTCAAATATTTCTGTCAGATTTTCTATCGAAAAATCTTTATTAAGGACAAATGATTTTAGTGGGAAAGAAATTTTATGGCCAACTACACCAGATTTTATTTTAAATTCTAAAACAGGAGAATTGACCTTTCCGAACAAATCGCCATACCATCTTATTCTGGCTTTTTTTCGATCGCTATTGCCAATTATGTTGTCGTAATAGTAGGTGAGTTTATTTGTGTCAAGATAAATATTGTTGATATATCTTTCATTGAATATTTCATGAAAAAGTGCAGGATTTTTTTTCACCTCAAGCTCTATCCTATGATTTGAAAGATTGCATACAAATTTTCTTTCGAACCTGCTATTTTTTAGTTGAGTGTATTCCGGTATCATTTCTGTGTGAAAATATCAAATGCAGATAACTAATTATCTATGTAACTAATTCTGATTGATTTATTTATATCTTCCAACTGTTTTGTGCAATCCTGAATATTTCCAGTTTTTTTAATTTCAACCATGAATGCCGCTTCAATCAAGTCTTCACTTTTGTCATATCTTTTAAGTTCTGCAGCCTTGAAATTATTTTTTACAATTTCAACAATTGTGTTCAACTCTATTGAAGTTGGCGAATTGCTACTAATAGTGAAAAACAAATTTTGATTTTCACTTTTTCTATTGATGAAAAATCTTGCCCATATTATTAAAGTTACAATTGTAAAGGCTATTATAGTTATAATCACTTGATTAGCACCCAATCCTAATCCAATTGAAATCGTCAGGAACAAATATGCAAGTTCTTCGGGTTCCTTAATAGCAGAACGAAAACGAACAATTGATAAAGCTCCAACCAATCCCAAAGATAATGCAAGAGATGATTTTACAATACTGATAATCAGCATAGTTGTAAAAGCAATTAAAATAAAATTTGCAGCAAATATTTTTCTGTTAGATAGGCTTTTTGCACATTTTGCATAAGTTAATTCAAGTATTATCGAAAGAATAATTATTACAACTGAGTTTAGGACGAAATCTTGAATGGAGATTTGAACATCTTGAGTAATTAAAAATTTTTGAAATAAGCTCCATTTGTTTTCCATGTTCAATATTCTTTATGTTTTTCTTTTATACATTAATTAGAATAATATGTAATTATGCAATTTTCAATCGTTTGACATTCGATTTCTCAATTTTTTCTTCGGCATATTTTGCTGAAACAGATAATGATTTCGTTTTTGTTGATGGCAAATCGAACATTGCATCAATCATAATTGTCTCGCAAATTGAACGTAGCCCTCTTGCACCCAGCTTAAATTCTATGGCTTTATCTACAATATATTCTAAGGTTTCGTCTGTGAAACTCAGTTTAATTCCATCAATTTTAAATAATTCTACGTATTGTTTAATAATAGAATTTTTTGGTACTGTAAGAATATCTCGAAGTGCTTTTCTGCTCAAGGGTTTAAGGTAGGTCAAAATTGGAAGTCTTCCTACAATTTCAGGAATTAATCCAAATGAGCGCAAATCCATTGGTGCAATATATTGTAGTAAATTGTCTCTATCGTAAGCTTCGTTGGTGAGAGACGATTGATATCCAACTACCTGAGTATTTAAGCGTTGTCCAATTTTTTTATCTATCCCATCGAAAGCTCCGCCACAAATAAACAAGATGTTTTTTGTATTGAGCGGAATTAGTTTTTGTTCGGGATGTTTTCGTCCCCCTTGTGGTGGTACATTTACAATTGAGCCTTCCAACAATTTTAATAAACCTTGCTGAACTCCTTCGCCGGAAACATCTCTTGTAATTGATGGATTGTCTCCTTTTCTTGCAATTTTGTCAATTTCATCAATAAAAACAATTCCTTTTTCGGCAGCCTTGACATCGTAGTTTGCAGCTTGAAGCAAGCGAGTGAGCAAACTTTCAATATCTTCGCCAACATAGCCAGCTTCGGTAATAACTGTTGCATCAACTATTGTAAACGGAATATTTAGCATTTTCGCAATAGTACGTGCCAGCAATGTTTTACCGGTTCCGGTTTCACCCACTAAAATAATATTCGATTTTTCAATTTCTACTTCGTTTTTCGAATCCTGAAGTATTCTTTTATAATGATTGTAAACTGCTACCGACAGATATTTTTTCGCATCTTCTTGACCTATTACATATTGGTCTAAAAAGGATTTTATTTCGATGGGTTTAAGTAACTTAATTCCATTAATATCAGAATTCTCCATACTCTGACTTTTTGTTTCGCTATCAATTATTTGTTTTGCCTGAACGACACATTTATCGCAAATATGACCAGAAACTCCTGCAATTAATAATTGTGTGTCTTTTTTTTGTCTTCCACAAAATGAACATTTATCCATTTCTTTATATATTTAAAATGAAACTGGAAATTAGATAGTTAGAAAATATTTATAAAACTTCCTAATTGTAAATTTCCAAATTACTTACTTCTCAACATCACTTCATCAATCATTCCATAGTCTTTAGCTTCCTGAGCGGTCATCCAAAAATCTCTATCGGAGTCTTTCTCAACTTGCTCTAAGGGAGTGTCGGAATGTTCTGAAATTATTTTGTAAAGTTCTTTTTTTAGTTTTTGAATTTCTCGTGCGGTAATTTCGATATCCGAAGCTTGTCCTTGCACACCACCCATCGGTTGATGAATCATTACTCGTGAGTGTTTCAAAGCCATACGTTTTCCTTTGGTTCCTGCCGATAGAAGTACGGCACCCATTGAGGCAGCCATTCCGGTACAAATGGTTCTTACATCACAATTTACGAATTGCATGGTGTCGTAAATTCCTAATCCGGCATGAACAGCTCCGCCCGGTGTATTAAAATAAATCTGAATATCTTTTGAAGGGTCGGACGATTCGAGAAATAATAGTTGAGCTTGAACAATATTTGCCACATAATCGTCGATTGGGAGTCCCAGAAATATTATTCTATCCATCATCAAACGTGAGAAAACGTCCATCGCTACAACGTTTAGCTGACGTTCTTCAATAATATTTGGAGTAATGGCAGAAGTAAAATTGTTTGCCATTGAAGTATATTTATGAAGATTTAAACTGCTAATACCCATATGTTTGGTAGCATATTTGTTAAATTCTTGATTTTGCATTTTACTGAAAATTATTGGTTATTAATTATATATAGCTATAAGCCAACATTATTTTTATTCCGTATCTTTACTTTCCTCATCTTTTTCTGCTGGCTCTTCTGTTGGAGTTTCAGAATTTTGTTCTTCAGGTTTTTCACTTAGTTTCTTAAAATCCTCGAAACTGATACTTTCTTCTTTTATAATCGCTTTTTCCTTTAAGCTGGTCATAAGTTTGTTGTCGAGCACTAATCCCTGATATCTTTCAACAGTTTCTTTATTCTCTAACATTTCATTTATCATATTGTCTAATTCTTCCTTTTGTGGAAAATAGCTATTCTGAATGAAATGCTGAATTGAGTGCATTCTCAATAAACTTTCGATATCTTCTTTAGAGGCTTTTAGTTCAAATTGGTCAACCAAGTCATTTTTAATAAGTTGCCAATTCCATTCTTTAGAAATAGCATCCCAATTTTTTTCTATAGATTCCGCTGTTTGAGTTTTATCTTTTCTTAACATCCATTTTTTAAGAAATTCTACAGGAAGCTCAATTTTAGTTTCCATCAAAGTATTAATAGAATCTGTGTAAAACTGTGAGTTACTTTGCTGATCATAAGATTTTGCAATTTCTATTTTTAGTTCTGCATGAAAATCATCAAGAGTTTCAATTTCTTTATTAGGCATTGCTTTCTTAAAGAGGTCTTTGTTTTTTTCAGCAGGGAAATATTCCGAAATGCTACTTATAGTAACATGAAAATTAGAATCCAATTTTTCGGCTTTATCTTTTTCAATTGATAGTATCGAACTAATTTCGGTAGCATTGGGGAATGCTTTCTGTATATTCATATCAAGTTCGTCGCCAACTTTTAAACCAATAATGCTATCCTTAATTTCTTGGTCTTTAATTACTCCTGCATAAAATTGCGTGTTTTCAACATTAATTCCATTTTCTAGTTGCTCGTTGTTTTCGTCTAATTCGTATGTTGAGATTTGTACTGATGTCTTTTCACTAATCTCATCAGAAGATTTGCTTTCTGCAAACTGATTTGCAATAGCATCGCATTCTTCAACTATTTTCTCTTCAGTAATATCAATTTTATAATTGAGTAATTCGGTTTTAGCAATATCAATATTTAGATCTTCGATGTACCCTATATCAAAATTTAATATAAACTCTCCCTCAACGTTAAAATCCAATACATTCTGCTCAGTAGCACTTTCGAGAGGTTCTCCCAGCATATGTATCTTATTTTCTTCAATGAAATTAAATAAACTTCTGCTGGCTGTTTCCCAAACTTTTTCTTCTAAAATGGCTCTACCGTGCATTTTCTTAATAAGTCCTTTTGGAACCATACCTTTTCTAAAACCGGGGATATTTGCTTTTTGCCTTGTTTCTTTTATGGCTTTTTCAAAACTCTCGTTGTAATCTTCTTTTTCTACGGTAAGTTTTATTGTTGATGTCAAATTTCCATGGTCAATTCTATCAATTTTCATTTTTCTAATTCTTAAGTTTCAGACTTATTTCAATTTCTTCAATAAATTAATTTAAAACAAAAAGAGCCGCCAAAATTACCGATAATAAAACCGGAATTAGCGGCGACTCTTGTGCGGATGAAGGGACTCGAACCCCCACGCCTCTCGGCACTAGATCCTAAGTCTAGCGCGGCTACCAATTACGCCACATCCGCTGCAAAAAAAACTTTGCAAATATATTCTTTTTTTCTTTAAAAAAATCTATAATATGATTTTTTGAAAATATTTAATAATAGGTTATAAGTATCAGTAAAACAGCTGAATAGCTAAGGTTTATTTTAGGATTGTGTAAATGAATTCGTTTTTTCGTTTACATGTGGCTTTATTGATTCGAAAATCAAGCGTATTATTTCGCTTTATGTAAAAAAATGAATCACCAATGAAAATATATTTTGCGGAGATTTGTTCAATAATTATTCTATGCTAAATCGTAAATAATCGCTCTAAGAAAACAGGCAGTTTATGTCAAATTTAGTTATTAGATGGGAATATTCGCCCGGTTCAGTTTTATTTATTGTGTGGTCTCAATTGAGAACAGGCAGCTAATGCGAAGGTACATTCGATTATAAAAACGATTTCAAAGAACTTTTCGAAATCGCACCTCAGGATGTTTTCCTTCTTAAGTTGTCATATTGATTTCGGGCTGAGAATTGGTTTTTGAAATCTTAAAAAATTTTGAATGTATGTCTTTATCAGGTAGTTAGTCTATCAATTAGTGAGAAAAATAAAATCAAAATATTAATAACTATCTTTGGACTGACAAAAATTAAGTGATATGTAAAGAATGTTAAACTTATGAGCGGATTAATAAATTTTCGATAGAATTTTCAATTGATGGCTTGATTAAAAATTTTATCATGTTTGAAAAGATTTAGTCCGAACATATATAATTAAAAGTAATAGAAATGCAGAAGTATTTAGAAAAACACATAAAAAAAGTTATTGACGACCATCCAAAGATTGGGGATATTTTAGAGGAATATAATATTGGTTGCGTACCTTGCACAGTTGGAACTTGTTTATTTAAAGATGTAGTCTCCATCCATAGCATGCCAAAGAAAGATGAAGCGATGCTTATGTTCAAGATAGAAAAAGAACTCTATCCTGACCGTGATGTAAAACTAAGAGAAGTGTCAGAAGAGGAAGAAATAAAAGTAAAGGAGTTAAAATATTCGCCCCCTCTGAAACAATTAGTTGATGAGCATGTAAATATCATGCAAGTAATTTATTGTATTCCCGACATTATTGAGCTTATTGGCAAGTCAGTAGATTTAGACAAAAATTTGGTGCTAAATACAGTAAGGTTTATTCAGGAATATGCCGATAAATATCATCATGCCAAAGAAGAAGACATTCTTTTTGATTATGCCGACAAATCATTAGAAATAATAAATGTTATCAAAGAAGATCATACCACTTCCCGAAACCACATGAAGGCTGTGATAGAAGCTGTGGAGAGAGGAGACAAAAATGAAATTGCAAATCGTATGACAGCATACGCAAAACTTCTGACCGAACATATTAAAAAGGAAGATGAAATTCTTTACCCATGGATAGATAGAAGTTTGACAACCACACAGGTAGGAGAACTATTCCAAAAGTTCTCAGACTCAAATAATACACTGGGTAGAGAATTACCAAAACGCAATTTAGACTTTATGAAATCGCTGCAACAAATGTTTGAAAAGTAGAAATCAATATTTGAATTATGAATTTTTAGTTTTATTTTATGCCTTTCCTATTGGTTAGAAATAGGAAAGTTTAGGAAATTATATTGAGCCCAAAGGAGGTTTGAAACATCAATGCAAGTTAGGTAAATTTCCTTCCAAAATTTTTTCAAGTTCTTTTGCGTTTTTAGATTTAATCTCCAGTCTAATTTCCTTCTTATTTTCGACAAGAAAACATAAATGACTGCGGCGTTCTACCTTACGCAAAAATGACAAATTGATGAAATTCCAGCGGCTAATTTTGAAAAACTCATCAGGTTTGAGCTTTTTACTCACCTGATTCATATTAGTAGTTACAGTTTCTATTCGGTCGTTTGTCAAAAATATATCACAGTAATTTCCATCTGCTTCAAGATATATTATCTCAGGAGGATAAATGAGTGTGAAACCTGTACTGGTATTAAATTTTATGTGTTGATTACTTTCCAATTTTTTCAAAAGTTTTTCAAGCTTTGCCTGAGTAATTTTCTTATCCTCTTCTTCCATTGCTAAATTAACTTTCTCCTTTAGGGCAATAGGATCAACCGGTTTCTTGAGGTAAGCAAGTGCTGCATATTCGATAGCTTGAATTGCAAATTTTTCATAAGCCGTAACAAAAATTAAATGAGGTGAATATACTTCAGATTTAATATGTCTAACCACATCAAAACCTGAGTATTTTGGCATTTGAACATCAAGAAATAAAATTTCCGGTTTCAATTTCATGATTTCTGGAATAGCCTCATCAGGATTCGTAAAAGTCCCAATTATTTCTATCAAATTTAGCTCAAAAATATTTTCTTTCAAAAACTTGATTGATTTTTCCTCATCATCTACAATAATAGCTGTGAGTTTATCTTCTCTCATATTTACTTATCTTAAACGAAAATTTCAAAGGAATGATAACTTTTACAATAGTACCGGTTGGATTATCATTATGGTCATACAAATCGGTAATTTCATGTTTGATTTTTGAAGAATTATATTCATTAAAAAGATTATAATAGTTTTCCATTATCTGTAAACCAAAACCAGTAGTACCTGTTGATAGTTCTTTTGCCTTTTTTCTCCCAATACCATCGTCTTTTATTTCAAAGAAAAGCTCATTATTCCTCTTTTTAATTTCAATAAGAATTGTTCCTGGTCCTTCCTTTAGTCTAATACCATGTTTGATTGCATTTTCAACATATGTTTGTAGCAGCATTTTAGGTATTTGAGATTGTTGATTCACATTTTCATCAATATTAATGTTATAATTGAATTTATCCGAAAACCTTTCTTGTTCCAAACTAAGATAACTTTTTAAATAGTCAATTTCCTCCTCAATAGTTCTGGTGATTTTATCTGAAGATTCTAATACATTTCTTACCAGCTTAGTAAACTGCATAAAAATCTCATAGATTTTTGGACCGTTTCTTTTAATTTCATAAGCCATTGTGTTGAAAACATTGAAAGTGAAATGTGGGTCTAATTGATTTCCAAAGTTTTTTAATTGAAGGTCAACTATTTTCCTTCTTATCCTCTCATTTTTTTCTGTTTGTATTCGCTGCATTTTCCTGATTGCTTCAATAAACAACCATATTGCCAGAAATATTCCCAGATAAATTACATATTCAAATAGTGAATAAGGATTTTTTTCATAGCTGCATTTCATGTAATTTTTATCATTGTAAAAGAACAAAGATGGAGGATTATTTCCATTTTTCGCAATTTGTAGCTTTCCATAGGAAAATCCTTCCGCTTTGTATGAAATTGGATCTGAGAAATCGTTTTGTGTAATCACTATTGAGTCATTGAAAGACGAGAATATGTATTCTTTACTTCCATCATTGTCCATATCTTCATGAAACAATAAATAACCAATAGTTTTCCCTAACGAAATAGAATCAATTAGTTCAAGATTGTAATTAAATACTTTAATCATTCCAAATTCATTATATACCATTAATCTTTTTTGTTTGTAGTCTGCAAGAAAAGATCTAGATATTTTGTCTGATTCTGGAAACCTTATCCCTTCAATTGAATCCCCCATATGATCTACTAACCACAATTGAGGGAAATTTCTATACTCACCTCTATGATCATAAAAACAAGCAATTAATTGTTTTCCATCTCTAATTATTGGTTTAGCCAGAATTTTACTATCAAATCCTTTCCGTTCTATCGGAGGAAACCTTAAAGTAAGGTCATGGTTATACACCATTAGCCATGCACTATAATCATGGAATTCATAGTCTAAACTGTCATGTACATTTCCTGCTGCACGTGTACTTCCAACAAACTCCTTAAAATTGTTGCCATCTATATCTGAAATGTCATAACCTTCATTAATATAACTTCCATAATCTTTAGATTTAGTAATAGTATTAATTCTGTGGTTATATACAAAAATGTTTCTTGGAAATATGGCAAATCCAGAATTAATAACAAAACTCAAATCATTAAATCCATCAGCATCAATATCATCAACTTTTAAAAATAAAATTTGAGGATTCGGAGTATCATAATTATTATTTAACTCACAGATCTTTTTATTTTCGCGAACTTTAGACTTTCTGTGGTTTAATGGGTCAAGGCAGTGTAAATTTACAAAATCTCCAGTTCTGGTAAATAGAAAAATTTCATCCTTTCCGTCATTATTAATGTCAGCAAATGCCAATCTTTCGCCATAAATAATTCCTCCATCAAAATTCCACTGATCTATTGTTCCACCTGCTTTACAAACCATTATGGTATGCTCATCTTCAGATAAATATGAATATATCTCTTCTGAAATCCCATCGTTGTCAAGATCATGCAAGTAAACTATTTGATTTGCTCCAATATTCTTCAATTTCCTTTGAGCAATTGGTTTAATCTCATATTTGCTAAATATATCTGGTATTAAATAAATCACAATTATGACTAAAGGTATTGACCAAATCCATGATTTTAATAATATGCTATTTATCTTTTTCATAAAATTATTGAAATACAAAGCTAAAAGATTATTTGAAATTGATTTCATACTTTGAAAATATTACTTGGTAATCTTAAAACTATGATTGAGACAATTCACTGATAAATATTTGGATAATAGGCATATAAGTATGTATAATTGCATAGTTATTAATTAAAATTTTGGAGGATTTATTATGAAAAATTATTTTTTAATTATGTGTTTGATGTTTGGATTTTTTCTGAATTCAGAAGCCCAAACAATTTTTTCTGATGATTTTGCAATCGATCAGGGTTGGACAAGTTCACACCCTAATGATATTTATTGGTCAGGCAATGACGGTGGTTCATTGTTGTGGCATGCAAAACGTAATGTTAATCAGAACTGTTACATGCCAATCTCCCAGTACAATGGTGGATTTGAGATGAGCGTAAGGCATAAGTCAACCAGTTATACAAGTAATAGTTGGATTGAAGTTGGATTAGTTTCTGATTATGATGGTTATGCGAGTATTAATTCCTATCCGGAAAGTGGAGTAATATTACGGATTGGTTGGACTGGTGGAGGTACACCATTCTCTGTTAATTATATTGCTCCCCAATTGTTTTATTCAAACGGTACGAGCTGGGCACCAAATTTGGGAGATATAAATCCTGGAGGCTCAGGTCCAGACACAACTACTTTTGTTGGCTATAGCAATAATACCTGGTATGAAACAACATTGCAGTATTACGATAGTACATTGGTACTTACAGTTAATGATGATAATGGCAATCTGGTAGGTGAAAGGATTTATACAGTTACTCCTGAAGCATTTAATTTCAATTATGTTTACATTGGGAATAGTGATACACAAGATCCCAGTAGTATGCAAGGGATAATTGATGATCTTAATATTCAACAATATCCTACCTCTTTGCAAGAAGTTTGCTACCCTGGAAGTACTTTGGTTAACGATGATTTCTCATCTGGAGTTGGAAACTGGAACGAATACGATCCTGATTCAAAAATTACGATTAATCAACGTGTGGAATATAGTGACTGGAAACGCTACGATGAAGGATTTGTACATCAGACAATCCCTGCCATTACTGATTTTGAATTAAACTTTGACTTTAGAATTACAGATAAATGGGGCAATGCAAAATCGGCTGGCCCATGTGTATCGGATTTTTATGGTAGTCTTAGCGATGTTGGTATTGGCAATTATGTTCATATGGCATATTGGGCAGGATCTGGTTTTAGTAGAGTTGGTATTTATTCAGTAATTAATGGAGTTATCAACTCTGATTTTAATCTGCCAGAAAATAATGTGGGTGTTACAATAGGTCAGACCTATTATGCACAAATAAAAAAGTGCGAAAATGAAATTATATTCAATTTATACACAGATTCTATCTTGAGCACTCATGCCAGTGGTAGTCCGGTAATTATTACAGCAAATTTTGCGGGCACCATTTTTACTGATTTATATGCAATTAATAGCTGGGTAAATGATTCTGTTGGTAATCCAGAATGGACTAGTGGTTGGGTTGATAACATCCAGTTGACTGAATATACAGGTAGCCAAATTATTGTTTTGGGTTGTGGTTATTCATTAGATGACTTTGATGGTAATTTATATTCTATTACCCAGATAGGAAATCAATGCTGGATGAGAGAAAACCTACGTACAACAACATTTTCTGATGGTACACCAATACCAAATGTATCAAATAGTACTTCATGGTCAGCACTTTCGTCAACGGATATAGCATATTGTGCATACGATGATGATTCATCAAATTTGGAACATTATGGAGCCTTATATACATGGGCAGCTACTCTAAATGGTGCTTCGCCTACGCAAAATGATATACAGGGTGTTTGTCCTGATGGTTGGCACATTCCAGATCACGACGATTGGGAAGAAGTGGCATCATATATTGCTGATGATAATGGTGGTGCAAGTAATGGATATGAACATAGTTCAAATAATAATGGTGTTGACTGGTTGTTGGTAGGTGACCACATGAAATCAACAACTGGTTGGCCAAGTGGAACAAATGGAACAGATGATTATGGTTTTAATGGAATCCCAAGTGGCAAAAGATATAATTCCGGTGGTTTTATTTACAAAGACATCCATAATTACTATTGGTCCGTTGCTGAGATTTCGACTAGTCAAGCATGGACACGGTCGTTGTTTTCAACGAATTCGAGATTAAATAAGAATAATGCTGATAAAAGTCATGGATTTTCTGTAAGATGTGTAAAAACAGTAGAACCATTAATTGCAAGCATTCCAATAGCCTCTACCGATTCTTTATATGATGATACTAATAGTTCTGTAATTGCAGAAGGAAATGTTTTATATGAGGGTGGAGTAGGTGTTACTGAAAAAGGATTTTGTTGGAATATGACAGGCAATCCAACATTGGTAGATTCGTTCATAGTTGAAGGTTATGGTATAGGAAGTTTTACAAGTACAATAACCGGATTATTAGCTAATACTACATATTATATTAGGGCTTATGCAACAAATAGTATTGGTACAGCTTATGGGAATGAACTGCAATTTACAACTGACACAAGTTCGGTAAACGTAGATTTTGTCAATATTCCTGCCGGAGTGTATGATATAAATGGAATCAGTGTAACATTAAGCTCCTACAATATAAGTAAATACGAAGTAACCCATACTGAATTTATTCAATTCTTAAACAGTATAAACTGTAATGTCGATGGTAGCTATAACGATGCTGTTTATGGTAATGTTGAATATATTGATATGAATGCTACAGATTGTGCAATAGACCATAATAGTAGTATTTTTTATTTTGTAGGAAGCAGTTATGCTACAACCGCCGACTGTCCTGTAATAGAAGTAACATGGTATGGAGCATATGCTTATACTCAATGGGCAGGTGGTAGGTTACCGACAGAGTCAGAATGGGAGGTTGCAGGCAGAGGTGCATCTGTAGGTATTACAGTTGGGACATATTATGATATTTATGCAGGAACAAATGGCAACAGCTTGCTTGGAGATTATGCTTGGTATAATATCAATAGCAATTCACAGACCCACCCAGTAGGCACTAAACTGTCTAACGAAATTGGTTTGTACGATATGTCCGGAAATGTTTGGGAATGGTGTAGTGATTGGTATGGAAGTGGTTATCCTTCAGGAACAAACAGCCCAACTGGAGCTATATCAGGTTCCAGTCGTGTACTACGTGGAGGAAGCTGGTACGCCTATTCCTACCATTCCGAAATGACAAATCGTAACTACTACGACCCATTTGGTAGCAACAAAAATGTGGGTTTCCGTATTGTTTTTCCAGAAGTTATGATAGTTACTTTGCCATTGATTACTACGGATAGTGTAGCTAACATTACCCAAACTACTGCAAATGTTTTTGCAAATGTAACAAATAATGGAGGAGAGACAGTATCAGCAAGAGGCATTTGTTGGAATATTAGCGGAAATCCTACAATTTCTGATACACTTACAGTTGATGGTTCAGGTATAGGGATTTTCACAAGTACAATATCTGGAATATCACCTAATACTACATATTATATTAAGGCTTATGCAACTAACAGTGTAGGTACAGTTTATGGGAATGAAATCTCATTTGCAACCTTAGGATGCCCTATTTCTTCTATCCCATTTACAAAAGATTTCACAGTTGACCAGTGTTGGAGTAGTTCACATCCAAGTGATATACATTGGTCAAGTAATTTGGGTGGTTCATTATCGTGGCATGCAAAACGTGATGTAAATCAAAACTACTACTTGCCAATTACCCAGTATAATGGAAGCTTTGAAATGAGTGTGAGACATAAGTCAACAAGTTATACCAACAATAGTTGGATTGAAATAGGATTAGTTTCCAACTATGATAGTTTGTTGAATAATGTTTCCTATCCTGAAAGTGGAGTAATTGCTCGCATTGGCTGGACAGGTGGTGGAACACAATTCTCAGTTAATTACATAGTTCCACAATTATTTTATTCAGATGGAACAATCTGGTCGCCAAATCTAGGAGATATTAATCCCGGAGGTACAGGCCCTGATACAGCCAATTTCCTCAGTTACAATATGAACGTTTGGTATGAAACAACACTTAAATATTACGAAGGAGATATAATCTTAACTGTTACTGATACCCTTGGAAATCTATTAAGTGAACGGAATTATTCTGTTACCCATGAGGCATTTAATTTCAATTATTTCTATATTGGTAATAGCGACACACAAGATCCTAATAGTATTCAAGGAGTTTTCGATGATTTGAGTATTGAAGAATTCATTATGCCTTGCCCATGGCCATTCACAATTACGGCAACTAATCACACAATCCTAATCCAAGAAACAACTCCAATTACAATAAATGGAATCCAAATTGAATCTGGCGATTATATCGGAGTATTTTATGATTCTCTTGGTTCGATTGCTTGTGCTGGTTATATTGAATATGTAGGTGTAAATGCTGCATTGTCTGCATGGGGCGAAGATATTGGAAATGATGGATTTGTATCAGGTGAGGAATTCAAATGGAAAATTTGGGATGCTTCAAGCAATACTGAATATGAAGCCATTGCAACATTTGACCTTTCTGTAGCA
>JABHKC010000071.1 GCA_018692315.1 Bacteroidota bacterium
CATTTCCTATTAGTTTTAGTAATAAAAATGAAAGAATTGCTTGGGTTGAGTTTATTTGTGATGATTCTGGAAGTTTGCAAGTTTTGAGAATGTCTAATATTCCTGATTCTATTATGTAAGGGATGAAGAAAAAAACTCCAATATTTGGACAATCTATTTTGAATGGTTTTGTTTCTTTTATGTCAAAGGTTGTTGATTTTTTTCCTATGAGTAAGTCTTTTTGATGAACTCCTCTTTGTTTTGCTGTTCGTCTTTTTAGTTTGTCAAATCCTGTATTGGATAAAAAGTTTTGTATACAACCAATTGAAATATCTTGTTTGTCTTCTTCTAATATTTTTTCTTTTATGTCATATATGGAGATATTTTGTTTTCTTAAATCTATTATTTTGTTTATTATTTTTTTAGGGGTTGTTAATTTTTTAGGTCCTTTTTTTATTTCTGGAAAAAAATCTATTTTGTTTGTTAATGCTAAGTTTTCTATTTTTCTTAAATATTTTTCACTGAAGTTGAAATTGTTTGCTATTTCTTCATATGTTTTTTCTTTTTCGTAATAAAGCATTCTTAATGCTTCATATTGTTTTTGTCTTGATGACAAATCCTTTGGAAATATTTTTTCTAATTTTTCTCTATTTTTCATTTTAATTTTTCTACTTAATTTTTGAATATAAAACTTGTGTTTCTGAAAGTAAAGTGACAATAAAAAGTCTAAATTTGACGATTTGAGACAGTTCACCATCCAAAAATTATCAATATTGTCTAAAATCTTAAAAATATAAGTTCAAAATTCAGGGAGTTATGTTAAAAATTAAAAGGGCACTTTTAAGTATAAAACAAGACAAAATCAGGCAAATGAAGACAAATTTAAGCAAATTATATCTACCTAATTAATGAAATTAAAATCCTGTGAAAATCGGTGTTAAATGATAAAATTTTCTTTCGGGAAAATTACAAATTAATTAATCTTTAAAAAATCAATCTAAAACTCTCTATAAATGACTCCTAAAATTCAATGCTTGAAACTAAATATTTTACAAATATTTAGTAACTCTCTCACCAAACATAATTGAAAGTTCATTAACAATTAATCCCCAGTTCTTAATTGGCATAGTCCATTTTCTAGTATTATCCTCAACTATTAAATAAAGTAATTTGAACAAGGAATTATCAGATGGAAAAGAAGATTTAGTTTTAGTCGATTTTCTTAAGATCCTATTAAAACCTTCAATCCGATTAGTAGTATAAATCATTCTCCTAATTTCAGGAGAATATTTGAAAAAAGTTGAAAGTTCAGCCCAATTATTTCTCCAAGAATCACAAGCATATTGATATTTCTTACCCCACTTTTTTTCAAACTTATCTAAAGCTTCTAAACCTGCTTTTTCATTTGGTGCTTTGTAAATTGGTTTCATATCATTACAAAACTCTTTTCTATCTTTATAACTTACAAATTTAGTTGAAGTTCTTATTTGATGAACAATACATTTTTGAATTTCTGTTTCTGGAAATGCAGTTTCTATTGCTTCTCGAAATCCTTTAAGTCCATCAACACATGCAATTAAACAGTCTTTAACACCCCTATGCTTTAAATCTGTCAAAACAGATAACCAAAATTTAGAACTTTCAGCTTCACCAATATAAATTCCTAAGATGTCTTTCATTCCATTTATGTCTATTCCATAAACTATGTAAACTGTTTTCTTTTTTACTATTCCTTCTTCTCTTACATTGAAGATTATCCCATCTAAAAATATTATTGAATATATTTCTTCTAATAATCTGGTTTGCCATTCTTGTGCTATTGGTAAGATTTTGTTTGTTATTTTACTTACCATTTCTGCTGAAATATTTATATCATAAATTTTACCTATATGTGCATCTATGTCTCGGGTACTCATTCCTTTTGCATATAAGGAGAGTATGCTATCTTCTATTGAGACAGAGATTTGTCTTTCGTGTTTTTTTACCATGACAGGTTCAAAATCTCTATCTGTATCTCTTGGAATCTCAAGTGTTGTTTTGCCATAATTTGATTGGACTGTTTTTTTTGTATGACCATTTCGGGAGTTTGGAATTTGTTTGTTTTTCCAATCATATTTGGTATAACCAATATGATTGTCCATTTCAGCTTCAAGAGCTGCTTGTATTAGTTTGCTAAAACTTTTTGCTAATGAGGTTTCTATGTCTTGTATAGATCCTATTTTATTGTTTTTTAAAAAGTCTTTAGCTTCTTCTATTGTATTTATTCCTATCATTTTGCTATTTATTTCAGATTTTTGGATTTTAAAAATCTTGAGTTTCAGCAAAAAACATTACACTCTCAATCATATGTTCTTTTATTTCCTTTTTCAAAATATTTAGTTTTGATTTCATTCAAATCACATTTTCTTTTATTTAGAATTTCAAGTGTTTTATAAAGAATTGAATCCATAAATTTTTTTATAAGACAAAAAGGGACAAATTGGGAGAATTAACAAAAATATTTTTTGTGTTTTTTTTTGGTAG
>JABHKC010000072.1 GCA_018692315.1 Bacteroidota bacterium
CTTGATAATGGATGAAATAGAATATCTCTCTAAAAATCCAAAATCGGGAAAAGATTATAGTAAAGTAAGAAAAGGATATTTTCGTTCTCGAATTAAATCACATTTCATTTTCTATAAAATCAACAGAAAGAACGAAGATATTGAAATTATTAGAATTCTACATCAACGAATGGACATTGAAACACGACTGAGTGAATAAAATGGCAGTAGATAACACCCAAGAATATTAAAACAGTGAGAAACTACTGAGCAGGCTTAATAGTTTTTATATTCTTGGATGTTAGTATTAGCACTTAGCCTTTTGCCAATAACCATTATTGAATAACAATTTTTCTATTCAGAACTTTATCATTTTGACTTATATTGATAAAATAGTTTCCTTTTCCTTTATCCGAAATATTTATTTTTTCGTCGAAAGCTCCATCAAAATTTGAGATTAATTTGCTGTAAACTTCTTTGCCGGAAATATCATAAATTTTTATCGACACTGCTGATTTTGATTCAGACTGAAAGCTTAAATTGAATTTTCCATCGTTGGGGTTAGGATAAAATTTTAGCTCATCTATTTTTAGCTCAGTGTTTTCCGAGGGTATTGGAACTCCCGTTTTTTTAAGAATTTTCAAATCCTCATTGTTGAGTTCTCCAATCTTTACATCAAGTTTTATGACAATACATTTGGAACGGACTATATTTGATTTTTGATGATTTTCTCCAAGTTCAATATATTTAACAATCACTTTTCCGTTAATGGTATCAATATCGATGTCAATATTGGAAATCATGCTGTCAATTCCTTCACAATTTATATCTTTTATCATAACTTGAAGTTCTTTTTCAGAGTCATCTCCTGAAATCATATATATCTCAACATTTTCATCAGAATTAGTGGTTTTTCCATCTTCATCAATAACAATTGTTTTAGTTTCACAATTGGTTTCCCCTTTTTCGTCTGTTTTTATGATAGTTATAATTTTTGTAGCACCGTCTTCATCTTCAATAATTTCTACATCAATATTTTTAATCAGAGAGTCAATGTCAATATCCGAATCATCACCAATAACTTTAACAAACATTTCATGTTCTCCTGCCTCTTTTTCGATAATGTCAATTTGATAGGTTTTCAATAAAGAATCAATATCTATATTTATATCATCCTCATCTAATTCTACACACATTGTGTATGCCAGAGTTTTCGTTCCATTTTTATCTATCTTGAGTTTTTTAAGCAAAGAATCAGGATTGCAGGCTTTATCTCCTTCAATAATCTTCACAATCATTTTTGCGTGTTCACCGTTTTCTTCATCAGATTCAATAAAAATATCCAGAGTTTGCAAAAGCGAATCTATATTGCATTCTTCGTCGCTTAATATCATATTTGACAATACATCTTTTAATGCAAAATTTTCGTTTATTACGATTGTTGTATCAAAAGCAACTTTTTTCCCATCTACATATCTTATTATTTTTACAGAAACTTTGTCACCATCAACATTATTTCCATAATTTATAAATGCCTGAGTTGAGAAAAATGTAGCAATCAACATTATCACAACAAGAATTGCAGATAAATTCTTAAATCTTTTTTTCATAATATATTCCTCCAAAAAATTAGTTAATAATTCAATTTTAAATCTGGTACAAATGTAATTCAGAAATCAATCAACAGTAGTTATAGTAAGGTTAAAAAAAGTTATGAAAAAGTTAAAGTTTAGATTAATAGATTAATATGAACTAATTTTGAATTGTGAAAAAGGGATTTTTAATTATATTAATTGTATTGATGAGCGTTGCTCTCACGGGAATTGTTATTGTTCAGTTGTTGTGGATAAACAATGCTACCGAAGTAAAAGAGAAACTTTTTGACAGAGCGGTTAACGAAGCATTAAATAGTGTTATCGAAAAAATTGAGATTAAGGAATCGGCAAATATTATCTGCAAATCGATTTTGAATGACACATTAATTTATAGCGAACCGGCATTGATGAAAAAGAAAATCAGAAGGAAAACTCTTGAAAAAGATACTGTATGTTTGAGTGTTCTTAAGTTTTCTAATGAACAAAATATTGAAACTGACAGTAATTCTATTTTAATTTACAATGCTGATATTAGTATTGATAGTTTTGTAGGTCACGGTTTTTCGAAAGAAATTTTCATGAAAACCAACGAAAATGAATACGAAATTCATATTAAAGAATTTATTGATAATAAAAAAGGAAAAATCGACCAAATTGTAAATCAAATATTTTTAGAATATGATATTAAAGATGTTCCATTGTTAAATCGAATTGAAATTAAATCAATTGACACACTTCTGCGTCAGGAATTACTAAAAAAGGGCATAGAGATAAGTTTTGCTTATGCAATTTTTTCAAGCGAAGACGACAGCATCAAATACAAATCTTTAGGCTTCGGAGAATTAAATTCTAAGAAGCAATATGAAATTAATCTTTTTCCAAACGATTTGATTTTAAAAAATGATTTTCTGACAGTGAGTTTTCCAACAAAAAGAAATTATATATATAAATCTCTTTTTTCTCTTTTAATTGCTTCTATATTTTTCACAATTACAATTCTAATTGTCTTTTTTATCACAATTTTCACAATAATTAAGCAGAAACGAATTTCGGAAATAAAAAGCGATTTCATTAATAATATGACACATGAGTTTAAAACTCCTATAGCAACAATTTCGCTTGCAGCTGATACAATTCTAAACCCAAAAACTTTAGACAATAAATCTCAAATTCAATACTTTACAAGTATTATAAAAGAAGAAAACAAACGAATGAACAATCAGGTAGAGAAAGTTCTATTGATGGCTCTAATTGATAATCATGAGTTAGTCCTCGAACTTGAGAATCTTGATATTCACATTATTATTAAAAAGGCAATTTCGAGTGTGTCGCTTCAATTACAAAAAAATAATGCTAATGTTGAACTAAGTTTGAAAGCGGAAAAGATTGAAGTTTTGACAGATATATTTCATTTTACTAACGTAATCTGCAACCTATTAGATAATGCGATTAAATATTCAAGTGAAAATCCTGAAATTAAGATCAGCACCTTCAACGATAGAAATATGCTTTGTTTGACAATCGAAGATAATGGTATAGGAATGACCAAGGAAGTCCAAAACAAAATTTTCGATAAGTTTTACAGGCAAACCACCGGCAATATCCATAATGTTAAAGGTTTTGGGCTCGGATTGAGCTATGTTGCAAACATTGTGGAAAAATGCAAGGGAAAAATAGTTGTTGAAAGTATTGTAGGAGAGGGGAGTAAGTTTATAATTTATTTACCAATATCTTATGAATTCTAAAAAAAACAGAGTTTTTCTGCTCGAAGATGATCCAAATTTTGGTGCAGTAATGAAGTCTTATCTCGAAATGAATTCATATTTAGTGTATTGGGTGAAAGATGGGAATGCCGCTTTGAAAGAGTTTAAAGAAAGAAATTACGATTTGTGCATTTTAGACGTTATGTTGCCAAATGTCGATGGTTTTACTATAGCGAGTTCAATTAGAAAAATTGATAGTAAAACCCCAATAATTTTTCTAACTGCAAAATCAATGAAAGCAGATATTATCAAAGGTTTTAAATTGGGAGCCGATGATTATATTACAAAACCATTCGATTCAGATTTACTGCTACTGAAAATAAAAGCCATTTTACGTAGAGAAAATAATATGAATTCCGAATCCGTTGATAGTGAGATAAATATTGGAAATTACATTTTTGATTATTCTCAGCGTACAATTAATTATAAAAATAATTTATACAAACTGTCGCCAAAAGAATCTGAGCTGCTTCATTTGCTTTGTATTCATAAAAATAGAGTACTTGATAGAAATGAGGCTTTACAAAGAATATGGAAAGAAAATAGTTATTTCACTACCAGAAGTATGGATGTTTTTATTACAAAACTCAGAAAATATCTAAAAGAAGATCAAAATATCGAAATTTGTAATATTCATGGAAGTGGATTTATTTTAAAAATCCAAAATTAAATATCAGTACTTCAAAAAAAGATTTATTAGAGTCGCTATTAAACCATTAAGTTAAAATTAATGGTTCACGAAACCAAAAAGTACAGCAACACATCCAAAATCTATATTATCCGGATTATCTACATGTTCTTTGGAGACTGGAACTTTTATCGAAATAATGAGCTGCTGGCTTGCTTCGAGACGAAAATCCCATTTTTGAACCATTTTATGTTCTGTATTGTCAAACAAAACTTTTCGCTCCGAATCTAAAATTTTAAACTCTACGGGTGGTAATTTATCATCGCTGGCAACTACCATTCTGTAGCTTTGACCTGAATAAAATGCTTTAAACATTTCGGC
>JABHKC010000073.1 GCA_018692315.1 Bacteroidota bacterium
ATCTCTTTTATCCTCTGAAAAAGGTGTACATACACAACCAATTTGGGCGTGTATGAACACCTTTTTGTTTTTTTATATTTCAAAGTCATCTATCGGGTTTTTAAAATTTTTGAAATTATTTTCTGAAACATGTGTGTAAATTTCTGTTGTACTACTTGATTCATGTCCTAATATTTGTTGACTTTGCTATACATTAATTAAATGTTAATTATACAATTGCAAAAATAAAATAATTCTATTAGTCAGCAAACTATTTTTGTCTTTTTTCCTATAATCCCATCCCTGAGAGATTTCCTTCTGAGAATCAACTCAAATTTTCATTTGCTTGATGAACCGCTAAGTACGAGACCCGTACGCTTAGTGGTGTGAGAGGTGCACTGGTGGCTATTTTGCCATCAGCCGCCTACTCGATTACCAACTGGCCGTTTTTATTATTTGTCCTGATATATTTCAATTTACTGCAATATTTTATAATCAAACTACTTATCAAAATCATCCAAAAAGAAATTTTCCTTTTGCTTTTTCTGTTGTTGGTCTTTTCCATTAATGTTGTAGATAAAACTCAAAATAAAATATCGTGATTCGTTTTTCCTCCTGTTTATTTGGCTATACCTAAAATTATTATCATCTATGGCATCAAGGTCGAGTCCGAATTTGTAAGTATTGAAAACATCAGATATTTTGAAAATCAGTTGAGCTTTGTTTTTTAATATCTTTTTATTTAATGCTAAATCAAAGTAGTACCGTTCTTTATAGGTTCCCATTACCGAAGGTAATTTTGACCTGTAATAACCTGACAGTTGAAACCCAAAGTCTTTAGGTAGTTTAAAGTTGTTCGATATATTCAAAGTCCATCCTGTTTTGCTGTTGTTAACAAGGTTGTTTTCGTATTCGCCTGATAAATTAGTATAAAAGATATTGCTACTTGAATTAATACTCCACCATTTAAAAGGTTTGTATGTTAATGAAATCTCACCACCTATTAATTTTGCTTTGTCAAGGTTCATAAATGAAACAAACATGGCACTATCATTTGATGCTGATTTAATTCTTGAAATTGCATGGTCAATATTGCGATAATAGATAGAGCCTAAGCCTGAAAACTTATTGAAAACAAAACGGTTTCCAATTTCTATTGAATTCACATATTCGGGTTTTAAATCAGGGTTTCCTTTATGCATGTTTAATATATCTGCGTATTCATCTGAAAATGGATTCAGCATTTTTATAGTTGGTCGATTTATCCTGCGATTGTAGCCTGCAAAAATCGAAAAATGGTTATTTAATTTTCGAGATATATTTAATGAAGGAAAAAAATCAATGTATTCATCTGTACTAATATCGTTTTGACTGTTTGATGTAAGTTCGCTTCTTAAACCTGCTTGAAGCTCAATAAATTTTAATCTTGCCGAAAAACTAAAATATACTGCATGTATCATTTGTATGTAGTTGAATTTATTCGCCAATGCAGTGTTATTTAGCCATTCGCCTGAATTTGTATATATTTCAGAACTGAAATCATTCAGCAAATCCCTTACACTGAAATCATATCCTGTCTCAAAGTTTAATGAATCGTTAAATGGATGTAAGTAATCAAGTGAGAAATCAGTTTGTTTATTAATCTGTTTTGAATATGTGTTTTGTAATTCAGGATTTACATAAGGTAAATCAGGATAGAATTTATTATTCATTACTTGTAACTGGTCAAATAACGAATAATGAATTTTTGACGATAAAAACCGTCCCTTTTTAAAATTATATCTGTAGTTCAGGATTCCGTCAATTGTGTAGTTGTTCAAGTCAATACCAATTTCTTTCAACGATTCGTTTGTTTTCTGTCCTGATTTGGTCAAGGTTTCATAATCTATTGTTCTGTCAGCATTGTTGAATTTTTTCGAACCAATAAGAGAAATCCCGATTTTTTGATTTTTCCTAATCTTATAATCAAAATTGGTGTTCAGAAAAGCGTCATTTAAACTTTCGTCTTGCCTATCGTACTGATAATAATTGAAAGCGTTTGGGTTTTCATAGTTTTCACGTAAATGTTCTTTTGTTTGAAATTTGGTGTTGTGTTTAATCCCAGCATTAATAAAAAAAGCAGTTTTCTCTGTCGTTCCTGAATATCCGATATTTCCTCCAACATTTTCGGAATAACCTCCATTAATCATTAAAGTTGTTTTGTTTTTTCCTGGTTTTCCTGATTTTAAAACGATATTAATAATACCAGACATGCCTTCGGCTTCATATTTAGCAGATGGATTGTTAATCAATTCTACTTTTTCTATTTGGTCAGCCGGGATTTGGTCAAGAGATTTAACCAGTTCTGATTTTTCCCCATTTATCAAAATTATAACCTTATCGCTTCCTCTGTAATTAATATTTCCGTCAATATCAACGTCAACCGAGGGGAGTGTCTGCATCACATCGGTTGCAGTGCCACCGGAAACGGTTGTGTTTTTAGATACATTTACTGTTGTCTTTTCTAATTTTTTTTCAACAAGATTTTTTTCTGCTGTAATTGATATTTCTGATAAAGAAATACTTTTTTGAATGAGAAGAAAATCAAATTTCACTTTTTTCGATTGAATATTCAAAACTATTTTCCTTTCATGATAGCCCATGTAAGATGCAATTATAATGTATTCGCCTGTTTGAATGTCATTAATCAAATAATTGCCTTCTGCATTTGTCATAACCCCTTTAACAAAGCTGGAATCTTTTGTCGTTAACACTCGGATAGTAGCAAATGGAAGTCCTTCACCGCTTATGCTATCTTTTACAACACCATTTACTTCACATTTACCTAGTATTGGAGCACCATAAAATTTCAAGGACACAAAAACCATAATAAAAACCAAAAGGTTTATTTTTCTAAAACTTTTTCTCATAGTCCCTTTCTTCATCTTTTAATAGTTCATGTAATGCAGCAAAATTTCCGTTATGTTGTTTTTTCTTCGGCTTGTTGGTAACGAATAGCTGTATGAATCGGTTCATTTAATGATTTATACAGCATGTTGAACTAAACCTCACATTCGTGAGGTGGTTTTTGTGGAATTTGTAGTCTTAGTTTTTCAGTAATTATCAAATTTGTCATATTATTAATTTAAAATTTAATTATGACAAATGTAAAAAAAAATTTCTACAAGAAGCTA